>SKGV01000074.1 GCA_007117275.1 Methylophaga sp. | reverse complement strand
TGGAGCTAAAAAGCCAGTTGAGCGCGATCCCTCAAACCAAGGCTGAGCTGCTGCGTTATGCCGCAGACCTTGAAGAAGAAAAACAGGCGGCACTAGAGCAACTGGAAGCTGCAAAGCCAGCAGTCGAGTTTGTTGGTCGCTACGTTGAAGCCGCTGGAACAATGACTTTCCGTGAAGTCGCCAAGGTGCTCGGCCTGAAGCAGCATGAGCTGCGTCAGCTCGAAGTTGAACACAAGATTATGTATCAGATTAATGGCCGCTGGACTCCCTACCAGCATCAAATCGACGCCGGCCGCTTTGCGGTTAAGACTGGCAGCGCAGATAACGGCCATGCCTTCACGCAAGCTCGCTACACACCAAAAGGCGTGGAGTACATGGCAAAGCTGGCAGGGCTGGAGGTGGCCGCGTGAGCACTGTACTTCAATTCCCCGTAAAACCCATCAGCGAGCCTCAGCAAGAGGCTTGCAAACCTAAGCAGGTGGCAACAATGGAGGATGGCTACACGCGCATTCCTAACGCCTTGCTGGAAGCAATCATGTATCACGACTTTACCAAGCGTCAGCAGAAGATTCTCTTGGCTGTTGCAAGAAAAACACTTGGATACGGCAAGGATTCAGATTGGGTTTCCGGCAGCCAGTTAGAAGAAAAAACACGCCTCCCAGAGACAAGGGCTAGAGCAATTGTTAGAGAGCTGGTATCTATGAATGTTTTGTTTAAATCAGGGCGCGAGATCGGTATCAACATGGATCTGGAAAACTGGAAAACAGATCAGCACCAAAACAGTCCTGTTAAATCCAAAACAGTCCCGAAAAACAGTACCGTTTTGGATTCTCAGGCAGTACCAAAACAGTCCCACACAAAAGAAACTCTACAAAATATAAAAGATAAAACCCCTAATGCTTACGCATTAGTGGCACACGTACCCGAGCCAGTGACTGTCGATCAGCAGCCAGCTGAACAAAAACCCGCACCCAAAAAACCAGCCCCGAACACCAAGCCTGCTGATCCAGCTTTCGAGCAAGCTTGGTCTGCGTATCCAAAGCGCGAAGGCTCCAATCCAAAAAACAAGGCACTCGAGTGCTGGCGCGCACGTCTGGCCGAAGGTGTCAGCCCTGAAGACATGCTCGCTGGTGTTCAGCGGTACGCTGTATTCGTCACAGCTAAGGGCGACCTCGGTACCGGTTTCGTGATGCAAGCCAAGCGGTTTTTTGGCACCAGCCGCGAGTTTGAAAACGACTGGGCGATTGCAGCGCCAAGAGCACCGAAACGCGCTGATGGTCGTATTGGCTATGTCGATTCTGGCTTCGACCAGATGAACTACGGCGAAACAGAAATTCCAGATTGGGCGAGGGACTGAGCATGAAAACACTAGAAAACCTGATGTCTGTACAGTCCATGACCCAAGTTTGCCGAGAGCATGGCGATTACACATCGATCTTCACGCGCGGCAAGTGGTCCGGCTGCCCCGTCTGCATGCAAGAGCAGCTGCGCTCTGAGAGCCTGAGCACTCAAGCTGCTGCAGCAAGCCAGCTGCAAAGCACAAAGCCGAAGGCGCTGATCGAAAAACTGCGCCTTGCAGCAAGCATCCCTCGCAGATTCCAGAGTCGCCGTCTCGAGACTTATGTGGCTGAAGGTAAAGGCCAGCAGCGTGCATTGGCAATCTGCACAAAGTACCTGCTCCAGTTTGATGAGAGGCTCACTCAAGGCGGCGGCTTGGTGTTGCTGGGTAAGCCTGGCAACGGCAAAACGCACTTGGCTTGCGGCATCGGCAATGCGCTGGTCGAGCAGGGCCGCAGCGTGCTTTTCATGGATGTTTACGACCTGATTGACGGCGTGAAAGAACGCGCTTTCGACCGTAAAGAGTGCTCAGAGCGCGAGGCGATCCAAGGCTTCGCCAGCGTGGACCTGCTCATCCTGGACGAAGTTGGCGCGCAGCTGGGTAGTGAGTGGGAGCGGCTGACGCTCTTCAAAGTCATCAACGAGCGTTACAAGGCTTGTCTGCCAACGCTGATTATCAGCAACCTCGACCGCGAGAAATTCAAAACCTATGTCGGTGAGCGCATTGACGACCGCATGCAGGAAGGTGGCGGCGCGTTTATCACCTTTGATTGGGATAGCTACCGCGCAAGCGTGAGGAGTGTGGCAGTATGACAAGTGCTATCAAGCTGATGCGCAGCGACCCGAAAGCGATGGCAGCTATCGAAAACTGGCGCGGACATTATTTTCAGTGTCCTCTTTGCCAGTCCGCTCACACGAAGCTCAAAGCGCAGCCGTCCGGTTGCACTGAGGGCGACCGGCTCAGAGCGGTGAGCGACAAAGTGGGGCGCTGGCTTGCGAGGGATGCTGGATGAAGACGATTACGCGCACAGTCAAAACCGCTGCTGAAATGCTCAAGCTCTGCCAGTTCTTGCAGCAGCTGACCAAGTACCCAATGACAGTGACGATCAAGTCGGGCTCTGAACCGCGCAGCAACAAGCAAAACCGCCTGTTCTGGCAGTGGATGAACGACCTTGAGGCGCAAGGCGATCAAACCGCGCAGGAGTACCGCGCTTACTGCAAGCTGCATTTTGGCATCCCGATTTTACGGGCTGAGTCGCCTGAGTTTCGGGAGCAGTATGACCGGCTGATACGCCCACGCTTCGATTACACGGAAAAGCTGGCGCTGATGGTGGAGCCACACGACTACCCAGTGACCCGAATTATGACCGTGAAGCAGGAGAAGCTAATGCTGGACAAGATCTGGAATCACTTCACCGGCCTAGGGTTTCAGCTCACTGATCCCGAGGCTTTCGGGATTGAGCAGCGGTATGGAGAGGCAGCATGAGTAAGACATCACAAAGAAAACGCAGCCTATTTGATCAGGGCTTCTTGGACGGAAAGGCTGGAGCAGGATACCGATGGGTAAGGCACCCGCATCTTGATGAGTATAAGCGCGGATGGAGAGACGGAAGAAAAGAGCTGCTCAAAGAAATTAAGCAGGAGGAAGGCCTTGAGTAAAACCAAAGCCGAGAAGCAGTGGCTGAATCGAGTAGCTGAGCTGGGTTGCTTAATCTGCAAGCGTCCAGCTGAGATTCATCATATCGGCAATGGCACGATGGGTAAGCGAGCGGATAATTTTTCGGTGCTGCCTTTGTGCGAAATCCACCACCGCACGGGTGGCCACGGCGTGGCAGTACACGCAGGCCGGAAGACATGGGAGCAGATTCACGGCACTGAGAAGGAGCTGCTGGAGAAGGTTAAGCGAATGATTGAAGAACGAGAGATCGAGGAGTGTTTTTGATGAGCAGTGGACCGAAGTGGGTAATAGGCGTTGATCCTGATGCCGTTAAGTCTGGCATCGGCATCTACAAAAATGGCTCTTTGGATAGTCTGGCTATGTGGTCATTTGTCGAACTACTGGAGGTGCTGAGGAGCTTCTCAGAAAAAAGCGACTTGATTCTGGTCGTGGAAGATGTGGAATCCATTAGGCCGACCTTTAAGCGCCAAAAAACAAGCCAAGCTGCAATGCAAAAGATCAGCCAGAATGTTGGCCAAGTCAAGCAAGCGGCCCGTCACATACGCGAAGTAGCCGAGCACGAGGGTGTTACAGTGGTCATGCAGAGGCCGCTGACAGGGTGGCTCAAGAAGGCCAAAGAAGATGCCTCTCTGTTCAACAAGCTAACCGGATGGACTGGCCGTAGCAATGCGGATACACGCGATGCGGCCATGCTGGGCCTGCATTACATTAGAGGACAGCATGGCGATGGAGCGGGCTTTGATGGAGATAAAAAAACAAAAAAAGAGCTTCATAAAAAATAATTTAAAAAATGGCTTGCGTAAGGCGCATTACGCGGTTAATATAGGAGGCATAGGGTAACTCAACAGCGCGCCTCGGCAGACAGGGGCAGGAGAAAAAGGTGAATAACTTCCAAGCTTGGTACAACGATGCTGACATGCCTGAAAAAACAACTCACGGCTGGGTTGATATGGAGACAGGCATTGCTTTCGATCCCTCCGTAAATTACCTGAGAAAAGGTTATTCTAGTCGCTCATCTGTAAGCAAGAAAGCACTGAGCAGCCGAAATGTTGCCAAGCTTTTTGGAGGCAAGGCCCTTATCGGCACTGCAAAACAGAAAGAGTGGGCGGAGAAAATCCGCGCAGAAAAGCTTCAGGAGATGACTGAAGAGCAGGCGACCCTGGCTTGCGCGCCTTCAGGCTTAGGCAAAGCGGCAAAGTTCTGGATAGAGAATCGGGGCAAGAAAGGCGCTGAAATCGGAGGATTTTTTCAAACAGCAAAAGAACTGCGCGAGAAGTTTGCCCAGCTGGAAAAGGGTACAGAAGAGTGTCGCGCCGTGGCTGAGAAATATAACAGTCTGACTGCTGCATGGGGATTTGAATAATGATTGCCATCATCAGTCAGACTGTTTACTCCGGTCAGAATAAAACCCATGTCCAGCTTCTGGGATACGGTGAAACGGAGCATGATGCGCGGATTGAGGCCGCGCACTATACGGCCGGCGGTTTCTGCCCAAGGGCAGAGTGTGAAGAGGTTGGTTACTGCGGCGGTGAGGCTGTTGTTATTTGCGATGCTCTTTGCAAGCTGCTTTTCAAAGGAAAGGGCTGGGATGACACTTTTACGGAAGATGGGGATTTGGTCGCATCATCATCAAATGATCTTCACATGCAGCGCCTTGCAGCCCTGAGCCGCTTATATATCAATCCGCACGGCCAGCTTGATGCCTGCATGCAGGAGCAAATCAAATGAAGCTTCGGGGCTATCAGCAAGATATTTTTGATCAACTGATACCCAGCACAACAAACGATATCGTTCAGCTTGATACTGGTGCTGGCAAGACACCAATTGAAGCCGCTCTGGCTGCCTGGTCTCCATTTACTATTTTGGTTGCGCATCGCAATATTTTGATTCAGCAGATCAGTGAAAAGCTGGCCGCTTTTGGCTTGGATCACGATACCATCAGCACAGAGCATACCCGCCGTCGTTGCATGGCCTCTCATCGCAAGCACGGTAAAAACCACATTAAAAGAGGGCATCAAACGCGCCTTGTCGCGAGCATGCAGAGCATTATTTCTGCTGTTCGTCATCACAGGCTGAATCTGGATCGTGAGACGCCGTGGCTGATTATTATTGATGAGGCCCATCATGTTATCCCTGGCAACATGTGGGGGCAGTTAGCCGATCTGTTCCCGAATGCCCGGATTGTTGGCTTTACCGCAACGCCAGCCCGCATGGATGGTGAGAGCCTGCACGTGGATAAAGGGGGACTTTTTCATAAACTGGTTCAGGCTTCTACGCTGGAGAATGACAGCACTAAAAAGCTCATTGAGCTGGGATGGCTTAGCCCGTTTACAAGTTATGCAGCGAGAACAACTTACAATATTGTTGAGAAACTGAGTATTGAAGAGCAGGAGCAGTGGCTTATTGATGAAATGCTGGACGCTGCTATGGGGTCCTCTTATTTTAATGACGGCAGAAGAAGCTTGTTCAACAATCAGCGGCCAGGGCTTGACTGGGATAGCGGCATCCTGGAGCTGATGGGTGATCCTGTTGAAGAGTACAAGCGGATTTGCCCCGGCAGACCTGCCATTTTAATGGCTCCAGCAATTAAAAATGCTGAACTGTTTTCTCAAGAGTTCCGTGGCGCTGGAATTCCTGCTGCATGCATCAATAGCACCCAGTCATCAGTTGAGATTGCGCGCATCCTTGATGATTTTCGCAATGGCTATATCAAGGTTTTGACAAATGTCGACATGGTTGGAGAAGGGTTTGATCTTCCAGCTGTTGAGGTTCTTATCATCGCAACACGAACAGCATCTTTCCCGCGTTACCGTCAGTGGTGCGGTCGTGTTTTAAGGCCTGAGGTCGGAAAGGAGCAGGCAGTTATTATTGATCTGACTGGCATGGTTGCTTTGCATGGTGATCCTGATGAGCCCGTTGAGTGGGATTTATTAAATCCTCCTTGTGGCCCTAAAACAAAGAGGAAGGTGCCATGCGATGAGTGCGGGGCGTTCTTTTTATTCAAGCTGGAGCACTGCCCTTCATGCGGCTGGGAAAACCGGTGGCTTGATCGATCCTCTGACTTTGCATCAGGATCATACCAGTTCGACATAAGAATGATCGATCAGCATTTGCGCAGCTTCGTCATCAAAGAAAGGCAGCAGCAGAAGCAGAATCTTCGCACACAAACAGAGCTGGCAAATAACAATATTTATTTTGGAAGTGATTTGATCGGTAAAACAGTGGCTAAGTTGGCCGATTGGTTTACACGAACGCTCGTAGAGTCTGGTGTTTCGATCTATGACGTCAATCAATTTGTTTTTTCTCAAGAAGCAAAGAAAAGACAGTTTTATATTGATAACTTCACGGCAGCTGATATTGGCTCAGACAAAACAAGCAAGGCGATCAAGGTGTATAAAAAATGGCTCAAACAACGCTAATACATGGTGATGCTCTGGATTTCGGCAGGCAAGCAGACATGATTATGACCGACCCGCCCTATGATATGAGCGGCACCCAGCTGGCAAAGATTATTGATCAGTATGACTGCGATCACATGGTCTTACTGACAACAATGAAGCAGCTATTGGATTTTTTGCCCCGCACCAACTGGAAGCTGGCCTTTGATTTTGTTTGGGACGGCGTGATGCCCAAAAAGTCAAAAAACTACATGCAGCCCAACTATGTGCATCAGACTGGCGTCTATCTTACAAAGCCCGGTGTTAAATCTGTGTTTGACCGCAGAAAGCGCCAGCGTAGTGATGTTTTTGAGGCCAACGGCTACTGGCCCACCATACTCCGAGCTCCACGTAATCAGACGCAGAGTCACGGTCATGCAAAAAACCATGATGCAATGACTGATTTGCTGGGAAGCTTTAGTGTCAAAAGCGTTGTTGACATGTTTGGCGGCAGCGGCTCGACCGCTTTTGCTGCTTATGAGCTGGATATTCCTGTGACGGTTATCGAAAAGGACGCGGATACTTTTCAGCTGATAAAGAAAAACATTCGTTTTATGAGTGCTTATGGACTGGAGGTTATTGAATGAGTCGCTATTTGAACTGGTTGGTTTTGAATGACGGTGTATTTGAGCGCGTCACCGCAGACTTTATTGATCCGATAGAGGAGGCGGGTATTATTGATCGAACGCTTATACCTGTCGCGTCAGGTGAGACAGGATGGGCCATGAGTCGCCGCGACGGTTATCGAGTAACTGGCGAGATTGGTAGCAAGCGAACAACTCTTAAACTGCTGGATGAAGGCGCTGTTATTGCAGATATTGCAATTTGTCTTCACAGCAGATCATCAGAAAGGCTTTGGAGCGAGCTCTTGTCCAGCATCGATCAGGACTCTCTTCCAGACCTGATAATTCCAGAGTCTCCTTGGTGCGCCGTGCTGTGGTACGCTCCAGAGGTTGTATATCCTCAGTGGTTTGATCAGTGGACAAAGACTGCGGCATTTGGGATTTTAAGAAGGAGTGGGTGGTAGCATGTCAGAAAAGGACCCTACTGCAGCGTTGCGGGTAAAAAGAGATCAGGCAAGAAAGCTAGAGCAGGGATACAGAAGAATAAGCAATCTCTGGATTAACCCGAAAGCAGCACGAGCGCTGAGGGTTCTAGAGAAGTCAGGAAAATCTGCAACCTCTGTGATTAATCGCCTGCTGCTGGAGCAGGGCAAAAAATTGTAATCAATTTTTAATAGCACTTTATCAACTTGCTAATCACGGCCCGCATTGGCTCTAGGCGCCTAGCCGGTATAGACTATTTGAATTTAAAGAGGAATGCGGTGATGACACCGAAGCAAGAGAGATTCTCTCAGCTATATGTGGAGCGTGTATGGCAGCGCTAAAGAACCGAAGACATGAAAAATATGCGCAGCTGCTCGCTAATGGCGTGAAGCAGGCTGTTGCTTATCGCGAAGTGTATCCAGTCTCACTAAAATGGAAGGAAAACACGGTTTGGGAGAAGGCTAGTAGGCTTGCCGGTGACGACAAGGTTAGGGCAAGGGTTGCAGAGCTGGTGCAGGAAGCAGCGAAGCAAGCTGTGGTCGATGCCAGCTACGTCCTGAAGCGTTTAGTTGAAATTGACCAGATGGACGCTGCTGACATACTCGACGACGAAGGCGGGCTGAAGCCAGTAAGTCAGTGGCCTAAAGTGTGGCGAACCACCCTGTCCGGCATGGATATCAATCGACTCTCAGCGATCAAGGATGGCGAAGAGTCGGTAGAAAGCATTATCCAAAAAATCAAATGGCCCGACAAGCTCAAGAACCTGGAGTTGCTGGGCAAACACCTGAGCGTCGGTGCTTTTGTTGAAAAAGTGGACCACACTAGCTCAGATGGCAGCATGACGCCGACATTTGGAATGATGTATGGCAAGCCTCAATCCGAATCTGATTGATTTTTGGTTTGATGGTGACCCGCACCCTGAGAATTTCATCAAGGTGCGCAACCGCGTTTTATACGGCGGGCGCTCATCATCAAAATCGTGGGAATTCGCAGGGATGGCTGCATCTATCGGGGCGCAATACCGCACCCGATTCCTGTGTGTGCGCAGATTCCAGAACAAAATAAAGGAATCCGTTTACACTCTCATTAAGGCTCAAATTGAAAATTTCCAGCTCCCAGGCTTTGAAATCATGGCAAGTGAGATACGCCACGCCAACGGAACCGATTTTACTTTTTACGGGATTGACCGAAACACTGACGAAATAAAATCATTCGAGGGTGCGGACATCCTCTGGATTGAGGAGGCTCACAACCTAACTGCCGATCAGTGGGCAATTCTTGAGCCGACAATCAGGAAAGAAAACTCAGAGGTGTGGATCAGCTTTAACCCGAGGCTGATGACCGATTTTATTTACCAAAGATTTGTTGTTGACCCGCCTCCCAGCACCAGATCCCGTCAGATCAATTACCCAGAAAACCCATTTTTATCAAACACAATGCGTCAGGTTATCGAGTCCAAAAAAGAAGAGGATTTCGAGGAATACGAGCATGTTTATCTGGGTGTCCCCCGCTCTGACGATGATGCAGCGGTCATTAAGCGCTCATGGCTGGAGGCTGCTGTTGATGCGCACCTGAGGCTTGATATCGATATGTCTGGCGCACGCTCCGTTGGCTATGATGTAGCCGACTCCGGAGAGGATAAAAACGCGACCGCTGGCTTTAATGGTGGGATCTGCGTGGATATTGACGAATGGAAAGCCCCTGAAGATGAGTTGGCACAATCTGCGAAGCGCGCATGGTCAAAAGTCGGAAATGGCCGACTGCTGTATGACTCGATTGGCGTGGGTGCGCAGGTCGGATCAACGCTGAAGGAGGCCGGAGTCGCTGACGGATACTACAAATTCAATGCTGGCGCTGGTGTTGCGCGACCGGATGATGAGTATGCGCCGGGAATAAAAAACGGAGAGAAGTTTGAAAACCTGAAAGCTCAGGCGTGGCAGGACGTAGCCGACCGGCTAAGAAACACGTTTAACGCGATCAATAAAGGCATAAAATACCCAGCCAGCGACCTGATTAGCCTGTCCAGCGATTTAGATCATCTGGAGCGCCTAAAAACTGAGCTGTCAACGCCTCGCAGAAGCTACAGCAAGCGCGGCCTTGATATGCTGGAGACAAAAGAACAGCTTGCAAAGCGCGGTGTAAAATCCCCGAACTTGGCCGATGCTTTTATCATGGGTGCGTGCCCTCATCTTGCAGCGATCGAGAGCAAAGGCTTTTTCGACTACGATTGGTAATCTGCTACACTGTACAAAATTCAACCGGGCCAAAAATCATGTTCTGGAATCTCAAAAAAAAACAGCAAGAACCAAAACCCAAGCAGTCCAAACCGTTCGATTTCTACGGATTTATGGATGGTATTGGAATGGATGGCACCACATCGCTGCAGGAGTACAATCTGTCGTACGCAATACCTAAGCGAGCGCCGGTGCCGGAAGGCGTGGCTATGGACTCCTGCGCCCCTGTGGCGCAAGTCAATTACGATGCGGTTAACCCTGTTGTGTTTGCGCACTACGTCGCGACAGGTCAGTTTATCGGTTATCCGGCTATGGCTGTCATCAGTCAGCACTGGCTGGTGCGCAAGGGCTGCGAGTCAAAGCCTCGTGACGCACTGCGAAAATGGTATGAAATCGGCTGCGAGGGTGACGAACTGCACCCAGATCAGATTAAGGCAATCGAAACCCTAGACAGAAAATACGGCCTGAAAAAACAGCTGCTGGAAGCCGCCACCATGAATAATATTTTTGGCGTTCGGCATTTGTTGTTCCTGCACTCAGACCCTAATTTCGACTACTCAAAGCCATTCAATCCGACCGAGTTTGAGGGCGGCAAATACGCGGGAATTTCGCAAATCGACCCAAACCGACTGACGCCAGAGTTCGAGAACAAGAACCTGACAGACCCCTCGGAGCCGAATTACCTAGAGCCGACATGGTGGCAGGTGGGCGGTAAGCGCATCCATAAAACACACATGGTGATTTTGACGGGCGACATGGTGCCTGACCTGCTCAAACCTACGTATCGTTATGGCGGCATTGGTAAAGTTCAGAAAGTTTATGAGCGGGTCTATGCAGCCGAGCGCACGGCCAACGAAGCGCCGCAGCTGGCGATGACTAAGCGCCTTGTATGGAGAAAGGCTGATCTTGAGCAGGTCGCGTCCAAGCCTACGAAATTTGGTAGAGCAATGCAGAAATTGGCTGAGTTTCGTAATAATTTCGGAGTGCAGCTACTGGGAAAAGATGAGGATATGGGGCAGATGGATACCACCCTAACTGATCTTGATGCTGTGATCATGGGGCAGTATCAACTGGTATGCTCAATACTGGATGTGCCCGCATCAAAACTGATGGGCACCGGACATCAGGGTTTTTCAACCGGTGATGCAGATATCGATTATTACATCGAGTCCCTGGAAGAGCTACAGGCCAACGAGCTGACGGAGATTGTGATAGCACACTACCGGCGTTTAATACCATCGCATGCTGATGACTTGGGCGTCAGACCAGAGACTAGCATTTATCCAGAATGGAATGCGCTTCGCGTTATGTCCGATGCAGATAAGGCAGCGGTCAACCTGCAGAACCGCCAGGCCGATCTGATTGCATTCCAAAGCCAAGCGATTGACAACTTCGAGCTGAGAGAGCGATTGATTAACGACCCGTACAGTGGGTTTGATAATCTGAAAGCGGCTGAGGACGAGGACGACACAATTCCATCAGTAGAACCTAGATCCAGCGAACTACAGGGAGAATTTGGCGGACAAAATGACCAAGCGCAGAATTAAACTCACTCGACAGAAATATGATTGGGCAAAAAACAGGGATGTTTATTTGACCGGCGAGCCTTTACGCCTCAATCCGGTTTATGCTGATCGAAAGGCTAAAGAAGCAATGCGACAGGTTCGAAAAATGCACCTTGATGTGAGCAAGCGGGTCAAGGAGCTGTTCCGTACCGATCTGGCAAAACAGACTATCCAAGATGTGGCGATGGACGCCAGCATCACTAGCCGTGCACGGATACTGACAAACAAGCTGGCGCGCGAATGGAACAAGCGTTTTTTGGAATTCTCAAAGCGGTTTAGTCATTCGATATTTGACGACATAACCTCATTTACTGCCGAAGACCTGCAGCGCAGTGTTGACAAGTTGACCGGAGGCGCAACAATTAACGCTAGCCGTTTAACGGGCGCAACTCGTGATGTTATTGCAGCTGGTACTCAGCAGGCCAGCAGCCTAATCAGGTCGATAAGTGGTGAGTATTTGGCCGAGGTTCAGGAAGCATTAATGCGTTCGATTGCCTCACCCAAGGGTAATTACACTGACACCATCAAAGCCATAGACTCAATGTTGCAGGGCCGATTCAGGGTCTACAAAAACAAAGCCAAGAACATCACGCTGGATCAGACGCGCAAGGCCTACGCCAGCATCACGGATAGCCGTATGCGATCGGTGGGGATTAGCAAGTACCGCTGGCGGCACGCGGGAGGCTCGCAGGAACCAAGGGCGTACCATAAAAACGTGCTCAATGGACAGGTGTTTAGTCTTGATGATCCGCCAGTAATCGACTTAAAGACGGGAGAGAGAGGACACCCCGGTCAGGCCGTGAACTGCAAATGCTACCGCGAGCCGGTCCTAGAGTTTGGCAACCCTGAAAAATAGCGGTACACTGGCCATAAATACATGAGGTAGGAATCATGCCAGAATACTACGAAGACGAAAACGGTTACGTCACCTTTCCGAACACCATGCTTTCAAAGCCGGGTGTTTTCCCGTATCTGGGTCGCGAGATTTCACCAGAGCTTGACCCTGACCGTGTCTATAATGTTTACCGTCCAGAGTCTGAATTAAACAATCCTGAAACCATAGAGTCTTTCAAGCTCTCTCCTTGGTTTCCGCGTCACGAAATGGCGGGAGAATCATTTACCGCTGCTGAAGATATCGGCGTACAAGGTACCACGGGGCAGGACGTACACTACAAAAAAGGCGCTGGCTTGGTTGGCACAGTAAAAACCTTCGGAACCAGCTTAAAGTCAGCAATACAAGCTGGGCTTCGCGAGCTGTCTTGCGGATTTCGTTGCACATGGGACATTGTAGGCGGCACAACACCGGACGGCTTGCGGTATGATGTTGTTCAGCGGAATATCCGTGGCAACCACTTAGCCAGCGTTGAAGAGGGGCGAATGGGGTCACAGTTTTCTGTGGCAATGGATCGGGCGTGTATTGCGCTGGATAGCTTAACTATTGAAGAGGGTCTAGAAATGACACTTGAAGAAATGCTGCAAAAGGTGCGGGACGCTGAACCCGCTAAGGAAGAGCTCGCCAAGCTTTACGCCGAAATCGGCGCTATGCTGGGTGATGGTGAACAGGCTGTCGCGGCCGGTGCCGAAGAGGCTGTCGCGGCCGGTGCCGAAGAGGCTGTCGCGGCCGGTGCCGAGAAACCAGAGGAAGAAGGTGAAGGTAAAGTTTACGACTCGGAAGCGATGGACGCTATGGCGAAAACCATTGCTGGTTTGCAAAAACAGGTCAAGCAGTTGAGTGGTAAGGCTATGGACTCAGACACTATTGAGCGCCAGATCACTGAAAAGCAAAACCTTGTCAAGGAGCTTGAGCCGGTCATTGGCCGCATTGATGGCACAGGCCTTGATGCTGCTGGCGTTGCAAAGAAAGCCGCTGAAATCATCGGTATCGCTTGCGACTCTGGCTCTGCTCTGGCGGCTGTTCGCGGCTATCTTCATGCCCGCAAGAATGCAGGCACCACTATTGACAGCGGCACCGCGCAAGACGCTGCGTCTGCTGCCGCGGTTGTCTCCAAACTCGAAGAAATGGGGCTTTAATCATGGCACAAACCTCCGTAACAAATGCCCAGCTCGGATCTGGCGTGGTGGGTGAGTTTTATTCTACCGAGCCGCAAGGCGTCCGAACTCTGATCCTGAATTCTGCGTCTGAAGCCAACAACGTGATTGGCCGAGTGGTCACCTATGTTGATGGCGAAGACCAGCAGGCCGGTGTTGCTGCGTCTTCTCGGTTCGCTGGGGTTATCGGCATGCCGAAAACTCTGGCACGTCCAACCCTAGACAACATCACCATCATCGACAACGGAACGCCTACGCAGATTATTCGTAAGGGCTACGTTTTCGTGAACCTGCCCGCTGTGGCTGCCAAAGGCGATTTCGTCTACTGGACAAACGCTACCGGCGCTTTGACCACCGTTGCCCCAGATGCCGCGCCTCCCGCCGACTCCACCCGCGTACCAGGTGGCACCGTCGAAATCTTCAACGTTACCGCTCCGAGTATCGCCGTTATTTACGTCGATTTCGCCGGTGACAAATCCGATTCAACCGGCGCTTAAGGAGCCTGACACATGAGCAAGATTCATCACGTAACTAAAACGCGCTCCTCTGCCAAAATGGGCGGGGTGGCGTTTGACGGGGATCAGTTAGCCGCACTGGCTAAAGACCCTAAAACTCTGCGCCGCATGGGCATCAGCATGGATCACAGCTTCGCTCGCAATGCTCTAAGCGTAGCGATGGATGCGGGTCTGACCCAGCCCGTAACCACCTCAAGCGCAGGTGTTCCGGTTCAGTTCTTGCAGGAGTTCTTGCAGGGCGTTGTCCATATCCTCACCACTGCGCGCCGTGGCGATGTACTCGCGCCGGTCATGACGGTGGGCGACTGGTCGGACGAAGAAATCGTAATGACCATTCTGGAGCACTTGGGGCAGCCTGGGCTGTACAAGGATCACGGTGACATTCCGATCGCAGCATGGAACGCCACCTATGAGCGACGTACCGTTGTGCGTTTTGAGCTGGGTGCGCAAATGTCCAAGCTGGATGAAGAGCGCAGCTCCAAAGCCGGTTTCGATAGCATGTCTGAAAAGCGTGCGGCTGTGGCCTTGGCATTTGAAATTCTCCGTAACGAAATTTTCTTCTACGGTTTCAACGGCGGCAATAACCGCACCTACGGCATCCTGAACGACCTGAACCTGCCCGCGTTTGTGACCTTGGCAAATGGTGCTGGTGGCGATACCACATGGGCAAGCAAGACTGTTGCTGAGCGCGTTACCGACATCGTGACCGCGGTGTCCACCCTGCGCGCCCAATCAGGCTCTCAGGTTGACCCTGAATCCATGAGCCTGAAGTTGGCTATTGCAGCAAGCGTCAAGGATTTGATGAATGAGTCCGACAGCTCGTTTGCCAATGGCATGACCGTTAACGAGTGGCTGAGCAAAAACTACCCCAACATTACCGTGGAGTCCATTCCGGAATTCGACGGCGCTGATGGTGGTGAAAACGTGTTTTACCTGTACCCTGAGACTGTCGAGGGCTCCGGCACCGATGGCGGACAAACCGTTATCCAAGCGGTGCCCAGCAAGATGACTGCCCTCAATACGGTGCAGACCATGCGCGGTGTCAACGAGGGTTACACCTCTGCGACCGCTGGCTGTTTCGTGAAGCGAGGATTTGCGGTTGTAAGATACTCAGGGGCTTGATGTATTTCGGCATTCTGGTGCATATAACAGCGGGGTTCGCCCCGCTTATTCAGATCAATTAAGGGTTCTAAAACATGCCAACTATTTACTCCACACTGTCTAATGACCGCACATTTCCAAAATACGAGCCCTCTGCAAAAGATGGCCGTATTGTCCGCAATCGTTACGGCTCTGCAATCCTGATCAAAGGCGGTGCCAATGTTGCAAACAAGCACCACCAGACCCAGAAGTTTGTTGAAACCGAGGTGTCGGATGCAGAACTGAAAGCACTAAAAGAAAACCCCGTGTTCAAGCGCTTGGCTGATCGTGGTTTTTTGACTATGACCAAACCATCTAGTCCAAAGCGTGACGGCGCAGCTCCGAAAACTGAAGAAGAGCTGAAGGCTAAAGCGGGCAAGAAAGGCGTTGATGTCAAGCTGAATACTGCCGACGCTGAGGAGTAAATAAATGGATCTGGATATTTCGGCATTCCGCGCAGCGTTTCCGGTATTTGATGACGATGCCGCGTATCCAGATGCCATGCTCAGCGGCAAAATGATTGTCGCCAAATGCTACATAGAGGATAACTCATGCACGTTTGACGACAGCTGCAGGCAGTACGCATATCAGTTAATGGTAGCTCACCTGCTGTCTCTGTCTGTGATGGTGGTGGCCGGCAATCCCGGTAGAGTGGTTTCCTCTGCATCAGAGGGCCCAGTCAATGTTTCATTTTCCGAGCCACCCTCAAAATCAAATTTCAGTTACTGGCTGATGACTACGCCCTATGGGGTTGAGTTGTCAGCCCTGATTTCCGTGTCTGCCGTTGGTGATTACTACGGTGGCGATCAATCCATGCAAGCGTTCAGGCGCTTTTGATGGCTACCGTTAAAATCAATTCGCGCCAGCTCAGAGGCCTGACCTCAAAACTGAGGCAGACCAAAGAGAAATTGCAGGTAGGCTGGTTCGAGGGCGCGAAATACGAAGACGGAAGGCCCGTGGCTCTGGTTGCAGCATGGCAGGAGTACGGAACGAAAACAGCACCAGCCCGACCATTTATGCGTCCCGCTATGGAAGAAAATCTGGACAAATGGCGTGACATTTTTATGCAGGCAGCAAAGCAATGGATTTCAGGCAGTGGTGATTACTCTGGTGTCTTGCGGACGGTGGGGCTTGTTGCCGAGGCTGACATTAAAAACGCCATTGTTAGCGGTAGTCACCTGCCGTTATCACCTGTAACGCTTGCGCTGCGTAGACTCAGGAATGACAATGTTCCAGTCGGAAAAAGACTGGTTGGCCAAGTTGCTGCTGCGATCGCAGAGGGCAAAACAGGTGCTGGAGAGCTGGGGCAACCATTCCGAAATCAAGACCCCTTACGCGAAACCGGGTACATGATATCAACTCTCACACATGAGGTTTCCTGATGCAGAATTTTGGGTTTAACGTGCTGTCTGCTGCTCAGTCGGTTATTGGACGGCAGGAATATCAGTTGGTCACGTGGCTGGGTCGCACGACCAACGCGCAGGGATACGATATTGATGAGTATGCGGAGCCGGTGACGCGCCGCGCAGGCGTGTACCCCTTGAGCAGGGAAAAGATCCAATCGAATGGACTGGATTTCGAGAAACAATACATCCAGATTTTTGATACCAGCCTGATTGCCCTACTGGATCGAACTCGGAACGCCGACAAAATCATATGGGGCGGCAGCGAATGGAAGGCCCTGCCCACGGCCAATGACTGGCTGGAACAGGGCGGCTGGAATCAGGTTATAGCGGTGAGGATTGGCGATGCTTGATGGGCAGATAGTGGCGGCGCTGATCGCTGAAATTAAACGCCAGCTAAATCTATACGGGGTCTCTGATCTGCGTGTATCTCGACGCAGCCAGCCAACACGCCAACATTCCGGCGCTGCCCAAGGCGCGGAAAAATATCAGGTGTTTATCGAGCCGGTCACTAACACAAATATCGGATGGGGCCGCACCTACAGCCAGCAGCCTGACGAATCACTAGGCCTGACGATCAATCACGTGAAGCAAAAGACGTACCAGATTAGCGCGCTTTCAGACTTTGATCCTGCAAACCCGAGCGATATTCCGGCTCACGATCTTGCTCACATAGTGGCTGACACTCTAGAGCACCCAGATTCAATTCGCGCATTGAAAAGCGCAGGCGTAAACATTCTGTCTTGCACTCCGGTTCGCCCTGCGTTTGATCTCAATGAGTCTGATCAATGGGAGTCTACGCCAAGCTTCGACGTAGTTGTCAGCTACAATACCCAGTACACTAAGCCCGCTCAGGTCGTCGGAGATACTATCGGCGCCGTGGGTCGCGTATAATCATCAAAACACAACCGAGGTAAATCGTTATGCCTATTTCATCAAATCGCTACGTTGACATCACCTCCGGTGTTGGTGGCGCGGCTGCCGTCGGGGCGCGTGAATTGCTGCTCCGGCTCTACACTTCAAACGAGCTAGTCCCAACCGGCGGTATTCTGAATTTCAGCAACCCTAACTCTGTGCTGGAGTGGTTTGGCGACTCGACTTCTGACGAGTACAAGCAGGCCGAATACTATTTTGGATTTGTTTCCAAAGTCATCACTCAGCCAAAAAATATCCAGTTTGCACGCTGGGCGGACGTGGACACCAGTGCTCAGATTTTTGGCTCTAAAGTTGCACCTTTGTCAGATTTGCAAGCCGTCACCACTGGGCAGCTTGAAATAACTATTGGCGGTGTTGCCACAGAAATCACTGGACTAGATTTCAGCGGTGCAACAGCCTATGCCGATATTGCAGCCACAATTCAAGCTGCCATGCAGTTGGCGGCGGGACCTCTTGCAGCTGCTACCGTCCAATTTAATTCTGGGCGCACAGCTTTCCATTTTGACAGCAACGAGGCGGCAGACGGCGCTATCACCGTCACCTCAGCAACTGCTGGCCTGCTGGCTGATCTGGGATGGGGCTCTCAGGCCATCCTGAGTGACGGTATCGCAGCGCAAACCGTGACCGATGTATTGAGCCAGACTACTCAGGTCAACAACAATTTCGGCAGCTTCGTCTTCATCCCTGAGTTGACGCAGGACGAAGTGGAGCAGGCGGCATCGTGGAACAATGCCCGCAATATCGAGTTTCAATTCCACCAGAGGGTGACAGCCTCGAATGCCGTGGCCTATTCTGAGTCATTGCGCGGCTTTAGCGGCACCGGCTTAACCCTGCATGACCCCGATAATGAGGACTATCCGTGGCTGTTGCCGTGCGCTATCCTCGCGTCTCAGCAGTTTGACAAACCTGCAGCCAGTGCCAACTACAAGTATCAGACTGACGCTCGACTGACTCCCGCTGTCACCACCGACACACTGGCTGATTTTTACGATGGCCAGCGCGTCAATTATTACGGAGTGACCCAGGAAGCGGGCACCATGATCAGCTTCTACCAACGCGGCACGCTGATGGGTGGCTCGACTGCACCAACTGCAATGGGCGTGTACGCAAACGAGCAGTGGTTCAAGGCCAGCTTGAAAGCGGCATTCCTGAATATGTTTCTGGCGTTCAACCAGATTCCAGCGGATGAGGAGGGCATCAACATTGGCTACAGCTATATTGACGCAGCCATCGAAGCAGCTAAATTCAATGGCGCTATCGCAACTGGCAAACAGCTGACCACTACTCAGAAAGGCTTCATCACCCAAGTGACTGCCGATGAAAACGCATGGCGCGACATATCAAGCAAGGGCTGGTGGCGCACAGTGTCGATAAACGAAGAAGTTGACCAGAGCGGTGTAACCACATATTTCATGGATTACACTATTGTTTATGCCAAGCGTGATTCTGTTGATCGCGTTCAAGGCCGCCACATCCTCATTTAAGGAGCTGACACATGGCTGATTTATCACATCTTGGCACTATCGTCACAATCAGTGCCAGCAACACCACAGGGGGCGCACCCGTGCCCCTAACCGCATTTCCGAAAGACACCGATCCAGTATCCATCCCGAATGTAACCTTGGGCAGCATGGAGATTGGCACCAACGGCGACCCGATCACGTGGAGTGAGGCGACTCCAAAAGAGCTTACGCTTGCTCTTATCCCGAACACGCCGGACCATGTTTTTATGCAGCAGTTGGTTCAGCTCAACACGCCGGAAAAAGGAAAGCGGGCCAATAACGACAAAATCACACTGACGCGCACAATGCCTAGTGGCGCCGTGTTGGTATGCAAGGACGGCAAACTGGTCGAGGGCGCTCCAGCTACAAGTCAGGCGTCCAGCGGCAAGCTGAATACAGTGACTTATCGATTTATGTTTGGCTCAATGTCCGAGACGCCACCTGTAGTGGCTCTAGCTGAGTAATATCCTGTGGGGGCGCTTACCCCAGCGTGGGCGGTGAGTGGGTAGAAGCATGACCCCCAATCAACAAGCAAAAGCAGCAGGGTTGAAAAGCCTTGCTGCTGTGACCAGTATAACCGGCGTGTCAAAGTCGACATTGTTTGACTGGTACAAAAACAAGCCAAAATTGTTTGCGGTCGTACTAAGAGGCTGCAAGACAGAAGAAAGCGAAACAACTCATCCAGCGGGAGCAGATCTATGAAAAAATTACTACTTGCGGCAACCCTGCTTGCAGCAATGTCCGCTCAGGCAAATCAGGATCAGGAGATTTGTGATAGCTATGCAAATCTGGCCAGCATCATCATGGAGCAGCGTCAAAGCGGTGTATCCATGCGCGAAATGATGGGTCGAGCAGATGGCCGCGAACCTCACGAAAGCATGGTCGTAGAGGTCTACGGTATGCCCCAATACAGCACGCCGGATTTCAAGAATCGCGCCATCAACGAATATGCTGACAGGTGGTATCTCAACTGCATCAGAAGACAGAGAGTAAACAATGCTAATTAAGCCGAAAGAAATAACACTAAACTCTAGTGTTTCTGGCGAAGCTGTCGGGAAAGAGTTTCAGATTGGACGCTACCCAGCTACCCAGGCCATCGAGATGATCACACGGGGTGCGTCCCTGCTGCGTGATGCGGTGAAGGGAAGCCCGGCCAACTCGGAACAGTATGCCAAGGCATTCCAAAAGCTGGGCAATGACATGTGTAAATTCGTTGAGGCAAAAATGCCTAACGGTGAGTATGTAGCCCTGTCCAGCGATCACTTGATCAATGCTCACATCCCAGATGGCGATATGTTCCTGCTGCTGATGCGCGAGGTTCACGACTACAACACAAATTTTATGAACAGCGGGCGGATCTTCAAAATGTCCCGCTCGCTGATCGACCAAGCAAAAGCACAGATTACGCAAATATCCAGCCTATTCTCGGGTTTATCCTCAGTGAACGCCAAGCAACGCTCGCAGAACTCAGAAAAGAATACGACTACGAAGACGCGCTGAATTTGTACGAATCGGCCATAGTGCCGAAAATTAACGAATACTGGGCGCACAAAGAGGCTCAGGAGAAAGCCAAGAACGGCTAGGTATCGATATTTGCTGCTTGCAGCATTTTCCGCGCAGCATGTAATAAAATAAAACCAGACAGGATTAGCTATGTCTCTGCTCGATCAATTTGCAATACTGTTTGACACTGATGCTGATGACGCTGCAGACAGTATTGAGCGCCTGTCCGATAGTCTGGACGATACAGAAGGATCTGCTCGCAACGCAGCAAGGGGCGTTGATAATGCCTCGGATTCTGCTGTCAGGGGATCGGAGAGTTTTAGCGGACTAGCAGGATCAGTCGGCGGCTTGATTGCAGCCTATCTGTCATGGCAGGCAATCAGCTCGGCGGTGTTTGGGCAAGCGTTAGCCACTGATGATCTTGGGAAATTTACAGAAACCGTCGGCATGTCTATTGAGGAGGTCGATGCGTGGGGGTCTGCGGTAACGCTAAACGGCGGCTCTATCGACTCTTTTCGTTCATCTGTTCAGTCGTTAAATTCTGCAATGGGCGATGTCGCTATGGGCGGCGGGGGAGAGATAGTTGAAGTGCTGGGTAGGCTCGGCATTTCTGCCTTAGACTCTGCCGGAAAAATTAGAGAGGTGAACGACCTACTACCGGAGCTTGCCGACTCTTTTCAAGGCCTAAGCAGAAGCGAATCTGTTGCCTTTGGGCAAAGGCTAGGGTTGGATCAGGGCACCATAATGCTGCTCCAACAGGGTCGAGATGCTGTAGAGGGCTTGGTAGAGCAGCAGCGCCAAATGGGGGGCAGAACTCAAGAGGGATACGAAGCATCTGCAAAATTCAACGACTCGCTGCACAATATGCGGCGAATGTTTGTTGGGGCCGCTGATACGGCCAACCAAAAAATACTGCCAGTACTGACATTTTTGCTCGACAAATTCCAGGTTATTTACCAGTGGGTGCAGGATCACCAGACGTTTGTTGTTGGGTTTTTTGTCGCTGTTGCCGCCATTATTGCAGCCGCCTACCTGCCAGCTATGACAGCTGCGGCCGCCGCTACCATTGCGGCCACTTGGCCTTTTTTGGCAATCGGCGCAGCCATTGCTGGGGTTTCGCTGATCGTTGCCGCGCTATACGAGGATGTCAAAGCGTATCTTGGTGGGCAGGAGTCTTTTGTAGGCTCGCTGGCCGAAAAATATTCGTGGTTTGGTACACTTCTTGACGGAATTATCAATGGCGTCAAATTCCTGATTGGTGAGTTTGCTCAGTTCGGACAAGAGATGTTTGCAAACCTGTCTAATGCGGTCGAGTTTCTTGGCGAGGTTTTTGGCTCGATTTTTGGGCAGTCAGAAGGCGCGCTTAGCGGCTTCGGAGAAACTGCGGAAATGGTTGTTGATGCGGTCATTGCCGCTTTTCAGATGCTGGGCCAGATAATTTCTGGCGTGCTCGGGTTTATTGCGTCTCCAATCGAGACAACGAGAGATTTGATTGATGGGCTGATGGGCATGATACCCGACCTGCAATGGATTGGCGACATGGCTGGAAACGCCTGGGGCACAGTTACCGGATGGCTGGGCGGTGGCGATGATGAGGAGTTGGAAGAAGTGCAGAGGCTCCAGAGGCAATCAGAGGCGGCGCTTGCTGTGTCTGGGCAGGCCAACGCCAATCCAATGCTGTCCGGTGCAGGCGCTCCAGGCAGCCGCGTTAGCTATGTCAATCAGAGCAATCAATATAGCACCAGCGTGGACGCCAGAGGGATGGACAGAGAGCAAGCCGCATCGGTTTTTGGAGACGAGCTGACACGCCAAATTGCTACGAGCCGAGGTAATCTGGACGATGGAGTAGCCTACTGATGCCATCTTTTTTTCGAGACAATAGCTTTGAGCCGGTAACAGCAATCCTTGATGAGGACGGCAACCAGATTTTTGATACCGTGGGAATTATGTCGGTTAGCGCTGGGTCAAGCATTTTATATCCCCAGCACACGCTCGAAAACGGGGTGGTGATTAGTGACCACGCTATACATAATCAGGATCGCGTATCACTCCGATGCGTCCTTGATCCTGATGATTATGTCGAGGTGTACCGCGCAATAAAAAAAGCGTTTCGCAGCAATACTCGGTTTATCATCCAGACCAAAGTTGAAACCTACTCGGGACTGTATATCGAGTCGCTTCCGCATGAGGAGGACGCCAAAAACACGGTTATGCTAAACCTAGATTTTGTAGAGCAGCGATTTCAATCTCCAAACGTTGATACGCTGCCCTTGTCGGAGGTGGCCGACCCCGCAGACTCAGACACTGCTGATACTGGAAATAGAAGACCAGAGAGAACCGGCACGGTCCTCAGTAATCTTTTTGGAGTGTAAGCCGTGAAAAAGATCAGTATTCTTGCAATCCCAAATCAAAAGCTGGCGGTCAATATTAACGATTCACGGTATGATATAACTCTGAAATCAATTCAGGCTGGCGTAATTGTTTGTAACATCACGACCAATGACAATCCTGTTGTTGTTGGTCAGCGTATTGTTCCGGGCGAATTTTTGATGCCCTACCGGCACATGGAAAAAGACGGTAATTTTGCATTGTCAGTGCCAAAATCAGAAGATATTGATTATCAGCAGTTTGGTAAAAGCCAGTTTTTGTACTGGGTGGGCGCCGAGGAATTGGAGTAGTTGCGAAATGGCGATTGATCGCAGAATCATAAGCTTGGGGATTGCTATCAACGACGAGCTAAGATGGTACGGGGGCCTTGATACGCCGCTATTCATCGAAGCAAAAGGGCGAAATTTTGCAAACCCGACAGAGGGTGATTGCGATATTACGGTGCTTGGTGTAAGTCGTAATGTGCGTGACTACATTTTACGCAACACTCGACCGCTGGTCACAGGTGCGGACAGAATATCCGTAGTGCTGGAGGTCGGGCGAGAAAGTTACGGCACGCACACACGCTATCAGGGTGACGTGTATCGCTCTGAGATGATAGGAAAACCAGATACTGGGCTGCGGCTGATCTGCAAAACCGGCTACTACAATAAGCGCAGCCTGATAACCAGATCTGGCACCGACCTAACAAAGCTGTCCGACATAGCAAAATGGGTGGCTGATGACTGCGGATATGGATTATCGTTTGAAATTGAAGATAGGAATATACGCAGCTACTCGTTTACTGGATCTGCTCAGTCGCAGTTGTCGCAGTTTGAAGACTTGGCAAATGCAGATGTTTACGTTGTCAGCTGTGTAATGTACGTTAAAGAGCCAGGACAGCAAGCGAGGGGCCTGCCGGTGAGGCGCGCAAATGTTAGCAATGGGCTGTTAGAGGCCATTCCCATCGAGTCAGGCGTTAAGCTCAAAATGCTGTATGATCCCGTGACTACAATCGGCACTAGGATAGATCTGGAGACAGAATTGAATCCGGCAATCAATGGTCCGTATGTCGTGTACCGGACTGACTACCACGTAGCCAATCGAGCTGATCCATTTTACCTTAATGCGGAGTGCAATCCACTGCGATGATCAACGATGATAGCAGAAGCGACACGCTGGAGGGTCTGCTGCAGGAGATGGCAGACGCAATATCGAAGCGCATTCAATGCGCCTTGCCGTGCGTAGTAACGAAGGTTTCAGAGGACCGCCAGCGCGTATCTGTGCGCCCACTAATCAGGATTGTCGGAGTGACTGGAGACACGCTGGCAAGAGATGTGATTGAAGGGTTGACGGTTTATCAGGCTGGCGCGGGAAATTTTGTAATGTCGTTCCCTGTGGCCGTAGGTGACATCGGTTGGATCGAGGCGGCAGATCGAGACACCAGTATTTTTTTGCAGTTTTACGAAGAGTCAGACCCTGGTAGCAGGCGCAAGCATTCGTTTTCTGATGCAAAGTTTGTGCCAGATATTATGACCAATTTTACAATATCTGGCGAGGACTCGGGTGCTGTGGTCATTCAGAACCGCGCAGGCACTGTAAAAATCGCCATAGATGAATCAGAGATCAGAATCAAAAACGGCGGCGTGTCGTGGGTGGCCACAGATCAGGATATAACCGCAGATGTGCCCAGCGGCATGACTGTTAACGGGGATTTGACGGTTAATGGGAATATAGTGGTGAGCGGGGATATAACTGCAGCTGGAACGCTTTCTGTTCCGACCATCGTCACGACCACAGTTACAGCATCTGGCGGCGTGTCGATTGCAGGTGTTGAATTTTCAGAGCACACGCACCCCTATACTTGGACCGATCCAGGTGGAAGTGATAACACTGGAGGCCCGCAATGAAACGACAGGCGCTAAAAGCCGACCCAGTTACCCGTGATCTGGTAGTTTCTGGCGGAAAACTGGCAACAGTTAAAAACATCGACGCAGTGCTGCAGAATTGTGACAGCGCCATGCGCCAACAACTAGGCGAACTGCAATACAGAAAAACCAAAGGCGTGGATTATTTCAACAATGTTTTTTCGGGCAATCCGAATTACCAGCTGTTCAAATTCCAAGCGATTACAAATATCGAGAATGTCGCGGGCGTGGTCAGGGTCTCACAGTTTGACTATGATATAATCGACGGAGAACTGAGTTACAGCGCCTCAATTTTAACAGACTATGGCACGGACACGATCAATGGCAGATTATAACTACATCAGCTTGAACGGCACCATTGTCCCAGATACATCAGAGATTCTGTCCGAGGTCGAGCAAGAATGGATTGATGCACTTGGGTTGTCCGAGGCTCCTGATCCGTCCAGCGCAGAGGGGCGGCTGATTGATGCCGAGGTCACCGCACGGATTTCCGTGGCCAGAAACAACGCCCTGCTGGCCAATCAGCAAAACCCGAATCTTGCCAGTGGCACATTTCTGGATGCGCACCTCGCCCTTCTGGGATCTGAGCGAGATTCAGCAGAGCGATCTACTGTCCAGTGTGTTTTGACAGGCGTGCCCGGCACCCTGATCCCCGCAGGGCGCTTTGCTGAGGGTGATGACCGAGCGTTATGGCAATCGGCTTTTGATGTGACGCTGGACTCATCAGGTCAGGCCACAGTCACCTTTAGAGCCGTGGATTTTGGTGCTGTTACAGCGGAATCAGACAGCATCACAAAAATCATTTCCGGTGTTGTGGGCTGGGAGACCATTAACAACCCCGCGCCAGCATCACCCGGAAAGCTAGAGCAGTCAGACCGATCGGCGCGCAGACAGCGCAGACTTGAGCTGGGTTCAAATTCGCGCACCAACTCCTATTCCGTTATCTCCGCAGTCAGCAAATTATCCGGCGTAAATGGCATCAAATTCCTCGAAAACACGGCGGGAACCGAGCAGGTAATCAGCAATGTAACAATGCAGTCGCATAGCACTTGGGTTTGCGTTGATGGCGGGGTAGGCACAGAGATAGCAGAGGCCTACTACCGAGCACGCACTGGGGGCAGCGGGTTTAACGGAGATGTCACGATCAGCTACACCGACCCTGTCAGCAGCCAAGTTATCCCTGTGCAGTTTGATCGGCCAGCTGACGTGCCACTTATTTGCCGTATCACTGCCAGAGTCGGCAATTCCAGTATTTCGGACATCAGAGATGCAGTGGCTCAATATGCAGCCGGTGGAGTTGAGGACGAGCTTGGCTTTTATTTGGGCGAGGACGCAAGCCCGTTTGAAGTGGCAGCTGGCGTAAATTCAATACTTTCCGGGGTTTTTGTAACCAGGTGCGAGCTGGCAAAAAAGTCTTCTGGCGCAGGGTCGTACAGCACAAATACAATTGACATCTTGATTTATGAAAAAGCATCACTGCTCGCTGCTGATGTCGAAGTGGTCGCAGTATGAGCTACGAGTGCGCTATCAACCTTCTCACGGCGCTTGACTGGCAGCGATCCAAGGCCGAAAAACTAAAGACATTGATTCAGAAAAAACAGGAATGGTACGAAAAAAACCACTGTGAATTCTGGGATAACTGGGTTGATGACGTATTCAATTTGGACACGGCTAACGATTTTGGGCTGTCGGTCTGGTCGATAATTCTTGAAGAGCCGATTACCGGCACGACTGAACCCTCCCCGCTCGACTATCCGTCTTTCGGTTTTAATGCTGATGACGATGAAAATTTTGACAATGGCTCTTTTGGGGTCGATGAAGCCGAAGAATACAATTTTACCACTGAGCAAAAACGAACCCTGTTAAAGCTGAAGGCGTACATTTTGCACATGAGCGGCAGCGTGCCAGACATAAATGATGCGCTCTCAAGGCTTTTTGGGGTGGGGCAAATTGTAGCACTGGATAATCTAAACATGGGTTTGGTTTATTTGATTAGCTCGGAGGAATTGATTGGATTTATTCGAGAGATAAGAACACGCGATTTATTACCAAGGCCTGCGTCGGTATCAGTCGACACCATTCTGGATGATAATACTAATGCGTGGGGCTTCGGTGATAATTTTGAAAATTTTGATAACGGCAACTTTTACGATGGACAATTATAATGGCTAAATACATTCGTTTTCCGTGGGCAGTCAATGGCGACCGCCAACCCATTCCAGATGAGGCGGCCGGTGGAAGTGTCAGCTATCAGCAGGGCTACACACCGGACTACTCGCTACCAAAAACTGACCCGAATCGAAAAAGCATTGGCAGGCAGCCGTTTAATCAAGTGCTCAATGATGCCACTGCAAACATTAAAGAATGGCAAGAGCAAGGGTTCCCCGAGTTTATCGCTGATGATGGTTTGGGCAATCTTTATTCCTACCCAGAAACCGCTGTTGTACGATTTAATGGGGTTTATTATCAGGCTGTTGTTGACGGCACCACAACCGCGCCCCCCTCGTCTGAGTGGCGTGTTTTTGCGTTTGACACCGAAGCCACTGCCGATAGCGTGCCGGTCAGAGATTCAGGCGGCACTTTTAAAATAGGCGCTCCGACTGATCGGGCGCACCCGCTTCGGCTAGGCGAGATGGGAAAAATTATTGGCGAAACCTTTAATCTTGCAACCCACTTAAACGGAATTGTAGAACCCAGCAATGCAGGTGATGCTAAATTCGTAAAGCTCACGGCAGGACTTGACGGAGCTGGACAGTTTAACGAGGGGCTGCTGATCAACGAAACAATCACCGGCAGCGGCCCTACTATTGAAATTACAGCCGAGATTGCAACAGGCCCACTCGCTGGGAATACAATCCACCTGATTAACTCGGAAAACCGCTACCTGATGCCGGGTAAAAATAGTGGCGCAGTTGCTAATGACCAGATGCAGCGGATAACTGGTCAGTTTCAGGGAGGGGATTCGATTGGCGCAAAACAAATAAGAAGCGCATCCGGAGCGTTTACCGCTACTGGCTCTACAGGAAACGGAATTCAAAGCACAGCTATAACTCCAGGGCCGTTCATAGTCGATTTCGACTCTGCCAACTCCCCCAGCGCTAGAACCGGCGATCATACAAATGTTAAGCACATTGAGACCACTTATTATATGAGGATTGTATAAAATGCCCTACGCAGCAGAAGGACAAATAAGCAAACGCCCTATTGATGAAGGTGTCGAGATTTCTGACGAGAAATATGACGAAGCTCGAAGCCATGCACTTTCAGGCGGGCTTATTAAAGCACATAACGGTACTGTGGTTCTGACGATCAAGCCCGAAAAGAAAGAGGGTCACAAAGAGCCTGTTTGGCAGGATGGGGATTGGTATCACGAGCCAGAACCTGAGGAGACTCAAACCGAGAAAGATGCGGAGCGCATTAGCGAGATAAAATCCGAACTCCAGCGCCTCGACCTTGAGTCTGTCCGCCCTCTGCGCGCAATCAATGTCGGAACGGACACAGCAGAAGATCGGGATAGATTGGCGGAGCTAGATGCTGAGGCAGAATCGCTGCGCAAAGAGCTGGACGACCTGTGATACAATAACCGCATTTAACTGGCTTGGAAACATGTGAATGCCCTGGAAAGACCCTAGCAACTGGCAGTGGCTGACAAAAGCGGAGTTTATGGCTCCGCTGCTGGCGTTTGCCACAGCATTTTTGCGCGCAGCGTATGATGACGACGAGCCAGCATGGATGAAAATCCTACTGGAGTCGTCCATCTGCATGCTGCTCGCTGTCGGTGCAGGGTCCCTGCTCGCTGAGCTGGGTTTTGCAAGCGCAAATGCGCGGATAGCGGCGGCGTCATTGATCGGTCTTTATGGTGTCGATTATGTACGCAAAATCGGTAAAAAGATGGCGGATAAGAAGGCGGGTGCATGAGAAAGTTTTTAGCTTCATCTTTTATTGTAGTGGTGGCGTGTGCGCTAGTCGCTGCGCTGATTCTTAAAGAGCAGTCGATCGAGCGGCGTTTAATCGGTGTCACTGCTGAGTGCAATAACGGGCGCTATACAACAGCAGAGCGCGGGCGCGGCGTGTGCTCTGCAAATGGTGGCGTAAAGAGGTGGGTTGAATGATAGTCGAACAGCTAATAATTCATTGCTCGGATACTCCTGCGGGGCGCGATGTTTCAGCAGAGGAGATTCGCCGCTGGCATGTTGAGGGCAACGGCTGGCGTGATATTGGCTATCACTATGTGATTCGTTTGGATGGCACTCTGGAAAAGGGCAGGAACGACAATGAGCAAGGTGCTCACGCTAGAGGCCACAACCATAACAGCCTTGGAATTTGCATGGTAGGCGGCACAGAGGGCGCAACTTTCACGGCTGCTCAATGGCGTACGCTTGAAGGGTTGGTTGGGACGCTCCTTTGCCAGCATCAGGGTGCTAAAGTGATCGGGCATAATCAGGTTTCGGAGAAGCAGTGCCCGTGCTTTGATGTATCAACTTGGGCGCAGGATTTTAAAATCAAAGAGGTAACACAATGACAAGTTTTCTAAAAGTGCTGGCTTTCGAACTGGCCAAATTCCTGCTGCGAACAGCAATGGACAAAGCTCTTGCAGCAGAGATCAAGCGCGGAATTGAAGTCGCGGAGCAGTCTGGCCTCGAAGATCAGGATAAGATGCGCGTGGCGCTGGATAGCATTAAGAGCAGCGGGATTGAGGCACTGAAAAAAGAAACAGAATCAACTCTGAGAACTAAAGTCGAACAGGCTCTCGATAATTATTTTTGATCGCTGATGAAATGATAGTCGTGCCTGAATAGTAGGCAGGCACGCTATCTCAATGTTATTTGTTCAAAACACTCTCATCGGCATCACTTCACAACTGATCTCATTAGGGAGTAGCCTTCTGCTCTTGGCATGATTATGTGCGTTATTCTCATCCCAAAATGCCGCAATAGGCCAGCTGGCCTCATGGTCGGAACACATCACAATCCAAATATGTCTCGGAGTGTTCCACATCCCTTTCACGGCATAAGCAACGGCCCCGCCCCTACAAGAGTCAAACTCGGCTTGCAGCTGATCATCTGTTAGAGATGCTGCACGCTCCAGAACTGCATTTAATGCTTCTCTTATGTGCTCCACTCTCGCCTCCAGAGCCAAATAACAAAGCAATGCAACGCGCCTGCGGGCGTTGATTGCGGCGTTATTCTTCTTGCGCGTTAGCAGATGCGATGTAATCAAGCGTCGGCTGCACCGTCCGTTCCGCCCACGCCAGATCCGCCTTCTCGAAATTGGCTTCACACTTATCCCATCCGCTATCAGAATCTTCGTACTGCAAGCCCATAGAGCACACACCGTACCCAGAAGGTTGCATAAAGATCCTCAGCTCCGGACAGCCATCGTCTGATCCCTGCATAATCACAACCAGTTGCCCATACTTTTCGCTCTGGAAAAGTTTTGCAAAATCGCTCATAGCATCTACCTCGTGGTCTTCGTTAATGTTTCGTTCAAATAACAAAGCAATGCAACGCACCTAACGGGCGTTGATTGCGGCGTTATTTGGCTAACTCTGCGCGATCAAAGAACACCCAGTAGTAGGATTTATATCCCCCAGCCCACATACCATCTTTTAGCTGTCTAGGGTCTTCGTCTACATAATCATTGGCTTTTTCCATCCACGCGCAAGGCTCGGATTTACTGCCGTCAGTCCTAACTGCAACGTGAGTTGCCCATTCTGGAATACTGACCTGCTTCGCCTTCTCGGCCAATTCCTTGGTTTTTCGCTCTTCGCCCATAACCCTCACCTCTCAATTTTCTTAATCCATCAAATAACAAAGCAATGCAACGGACAGGCCGTTGATTGCGGCGTTATACCTGCTCGCACACTTCACGAGACTCAAAATTATCAGCCTCATGCGGCTCAATCTTTCCCAGCACTTTTGATTTTGCATCAATATCAATAACTCCTTCGTCCATTCTTACAAACCAGTCCGCTTCTGCTTTGTCGGATATTGACTCTATTACTCCAGTTCTGTTTACAAGCATCAAAAGAACGGGGTTTTTATATCCCCAGCTCTGCCCAATAAATCTCACATGGTCACCAATTTTTAGCTTTTGCATCCAGCCCTCCTGCACTCATCTCGATCTCCTAGGATTCTTGTTTATCTTTGATACTTAAAAAATATCGTGTCTTCTCGCGTGATATAACGCCACCTATGAATCTCAATCCCCAGCTGAACATGAATCTGGCGCAATGTTTCAGATAGCTTTTTCACTTGAACCTCCCTTGAAGCTCTCTGCTGATTCGCTCTGCAAGATCATAGATACAGGGGCTCAGGTCATAACCCCCGCTTTCTTGCTTTTTGAGCGTGAACCCAGCCTTTAAAGCCAGCTGCTGGATTCTTTGCCTATCAATTCCAATTAAAGGAGCAGCGCTGCGCCTTGCCGCATCAAGCTCGGCCATTTCAGCCGCCATTCTTTTGTAGTGATCTCTTTCGGATCTGATTCTTTCAAGAGACAAGGCTGCATCGCTCGGCGGATACCAAGCCTCGGCATCATCGCTAACTGGCTTCATTGTTTTGCTCCATCAGTTGCAGTTTTCGGGTAAGCGTGTCGCGGGCCTCTTTGATATCCTGATAGAGGCTTTTGCCGCCGTTCCGCTGGCCTGATAGCAGTATCTTCTTGCCTGCGTGCTGAAGGCATCCGCTTTCATCTTTCACGCCGAAAAGATCGTGCACGCCGTAAACATCGATGCTGTCGAGGTGGCGGCAATCCATGTAATAATTAGGATAAAGCTCGTGCATTGGCACAGGACTTAGCTTGTTAGGCAGATCGTCCTCAGGATGCCGCTCAATGCCTGGTTTAAATTGCGTAGAGTTTAACTCTGGCACTAGAGCCACTGCTGCAGCCGGATGCTGGCGCTCTGGTTCAGGCCGATATTCCAGCGTGTCGCGCCAATCACCAAGGACTTCACTCTCACCTGCAAAATCTGCCTTTTCGCCCATGCAAACCCATAGCCGGTGGTCTGGGTCCGGCTTTGCATCATGCCACCCCCAGATGCCGCTGGAATCCTGCGCCCGCCACCGCGCCCAATCCGGTGCGTCGCTCCAGCTGGGCTTATTCTGCAAGCGCTCGCGCTCGGCTTGCCATTCGGCAACCGTGAACCATCCCGACCAGCAGCGCTTATGCGGGTCGTCACTAAAGACCGTTGCTTGCGCAACACGTCTCATGACTCGCATGCCATTAGGCACTTTATCCACATTGCGCGCCAACCACTCCAGATCTGTCATGCTGCTTTTGATTTCGCTCACGCCGCCAACCTCTCAAATCGGTTCAAAAATTCGCTGACAGTCGCCAGTCTGCATGTGTCGCTCACGCCTTGCGCTGGAGCTCTGTAAGCGACCATTCTTGTTCTGCGCACGCGCAGCGTGTACTCCACTATGCAGAGATGGCCGCGCGCTTTGTGTATCCATAGGGTCCCGGTTTCTGGCTCCATACCTCACCCCAATATTTTTTTCCAAACGTAAATCCAAGGCGCAATCACGACAAAGGGAGCGAAAGCCAGAACGGCGCGCTCTATTGCTTTGCTTGATATTGCACCAATCACAAACCAGTGGATCGCTGCGTAAGCCCCGAAATACGCAACAAAAAGAAGCACTACAAGAGAAAGGTGGATCACATATGCCTCCTGAGCTAAGGGCGTGCGTACTGTTGCTGGTAGCCACCCTGCTGCTGCGCTGGCTGACCGTAACTCTATTGAGGCTGCTGATAGCCTTGCTGCTGGCTCTGACTGGTGCTGCCATCCAGCATCTGCATCTCATTGGCCACAATCTCAGTGGTGTACTGATCTTGGCCCTGCTGGTTCTGCCATTTGCGGGTTTGCAGCTTGCCTTCGATATAGACCTTGCTGCCCTTTTTCAGGTATTGGCCTGCAATTTCAGCCAGACGGTCAAACATCACTACCTTGTGCCATTCGACCCGCTCTTGCTTTTGGCCGGTGTTTTTGTCTGTCCACTGCTCACTGGTGGCAACACTCAAGTTCGCCACCTGCTTCTGATTCTGGGTGTAACGGATATCTGGATCATTGCCCAGATTGCCCACCAAAATCACCTTGTTCACTCCGCGTGCCATGACAGCTCCTTGGGATAGGGGTATAAAAAACCGCCCTTTTGGGCGGCTTCAAAAAGATGTGCAGATCAAAGACCTGCTTTATTGAGCGCCAATTCAAGCCGCTTGATTGACGCCGAGCCAATACCAGGCAGTGCCGCAACTTTATCTAGCTGGCCGCGAAGGTCTGCCGCGAATATAAAACCTGAATCCCATACTTTCCGCAGCAGCTGCGGCTTTTCATCTAGATCAGCAACCAACACTTTTTCTTTCGCTTTGCGCCAGTCCTTGGCCAGCCCGTTAATCGCGTGCTCAATGGCTTCTTTGAGGTCTTTATGCTGGTCTAGCATAGCTTCAAACGGATAGCCTTTGAATACCGGCGCAAAATCGCTCTCATCTGGCAGCGGCTGACTGCTGATGAGGTAGCAGCAGGCCGGATCATGGACGTGGATCTGATCGCCGTGCAGCTGCACGACAATGCGGCCGCCACCGACCTGAGCTGTCGGCTTCGATTCATCGATATACTCGCGCTTGAATCGCTTTTTCTGGTCTTCGATCTGCTTTGTCAGCATGCTGATTTGGCCAGTGAGCTGCTTCACTTCTTTTTGCAGCTTCTGCACGCGATCGGACTTCTTTTCGGCGCGCTGCGTCTCTTGCGCTGCCAGCGCTTCGGCCTTCCGTGCCTTGGTTTCAATCACTTTGAATTCTTGCTTTAGCTCAGCGAGGCTGATCTTAAAAAGCTCTGCTCGCGCTCGCGCCTTAACCAACTCTTCACTGCTGACTGCGCTTTGCGTTGCGCTGCACTCCTCGGCCTCGGCCAAGCGCTGCATCATGTCGTGAATGCGCTGCTGCTGGCGCTGAGTGAGATCAGTGAGCTCGATCATGCGAGCTGTTGCCGCACAATCATCTTGATTGGTGTAGATGACGTGATTGCCGACAGAGATGTGCTGGCCAGCCAGTGGCATCGCTGGAATTTGCAGAGTAATCGTTGTTTGCGTGATGGCGTTCATCATTTTCTCCAGGCATTAAAAAAACCGCCCGAAGGCGGTACAGAGCGAGAGATATTGGCGCTTGATGTTAATCCGCTTCTTGCTGATCCGGCTCTTCTGGCTTGAACATTTCGAGCAGGATCTGACAGATGTGTTCGCAAGCATAAACCCGCGAGTCGGCAGTTTTTCGCCACACATAAACACCGTCAACAGTTCCGTCTTCGGACTCACCCTGCATTTCTGCGACCATTTCTTCTTCACCGTCAAAACAGATGCCGCTGACTTGGGCTTTTTCGTTCAGAGTGAAGGTGCAGAGATTCGGAGCAGTCAATTCAAGCGCGGTGACTTGGTAGCTAGAGTCCAGCAAGCTCTTGATTTCACTGTAGTCGAAGTCGATCTCACCAACGTCAAAGCTGACCTTTTTAGTGATCTCATCCTTAAGCTCAAGCTTGATTTTTCCAGCTGGGTGTAAGGACCCAAATCCGCAGGCCGGATAGTCTGAGTCTTCAAGATTTTTTAGATAGTCTTCCATGCGTGCAGTCAGTCCATGCTTGACTTCAGAAAGATGCAGGGTCTGAGTTTGTAACTCACCGCAGGCATGCACCAGGAAGCGCATTGTCGCGTCAATCAAGTTGCTTGGGCAGTTGCTGACAAACAGGCGGCCATCGCGATAAAAGCAGTGGATATTGCGAGTGTGCCAAAACGCCTTTTTCATCAGCTCAATAGCGATGTCTTCACTGATAATGGAGCGCTCTTTTCTGCCGATTTTGCGCTCACCCATCGACTCTAGCTCAGCCACACGCTTTGTCAGCGCTTGCACGAGCACATCTTTCGGCACTTTTTTCTGATCGATGCGAACGATGAAGTGATAGCCCTGCCCGGACAGCAGCGGTGTCACCAGCTCTTTTGTGATAGCGTTGCCGACAAAGCCGATATTGACTGCAATGGAGTCCTCAGGTGCTTCTGAAAACAGATGGCTTTCAGTGATTTTCAGAAAGTCTGCGTAAGCAGGGAGTGTTACTGAGAAGGTGGAGATTTTCTTTAAGTGATTCATGGTGTTGTTCCTGTGTTTTGGCTGGCTCGGGTTGCTTGGAGTGCTCCAAGCCTAGAATGTGTAGGTGCTCTTTCCACCAGTCGCACGGCTCAGTGCTACTGTCGTTTCGCATCGGCATAAGCACTCCGAACATGCGGCCTGCCCTTTCGCATCCGGTCGCATAGCGCACGATAAGTCCGCCGCTCTCTTTCTGCGGGAAGCCCAGGCTAATGCCGCCAGTGCTTGATTTTATTTTTCCTGTAAAACCATAAATCCTTGCCGCCTTACCCGCTTTTTCTAAAAGCTTTAACAGTGCAGGATTGATCGTGACTGACTCGCGGGAAGATCTGCCACTAGGCACAGCATTTTCGATGGTTGGGTAGCGCCCATCTATGGTGGTGACCTGGCCAAAGCAGGCCACCACATCTTCTTGCTTGGCGCTTTGCCTTATTGACGATGATCGGATCAGCTCGCCCGGCCCGCCGACAAGATGGGTGTGCGTATCAGAGGCTGAAAGCACAGCTGCAATGCCGCCCGATACATCGACATAGGTATCGAGCACGTTTCTTTCGACAGCCTCAAAGATGCAGGTATCGAACTGCAGTATGCAGTCTTCAGATACATAGCCATAAGGGTCGTGAGCACAGAGCAGGGCATGACCGTTGGTAGCAAACATCATTACGCCATCGCCAGATGTTGCTGGAATAATCTGTATGCCGTAGAGGTAGTAGCGAGCATCATCTTTTGCAACGAATTTTGAGAGCGCGGCCAGCATTGGGCCGTCAACTCTGGCAATGATGTCCAGGGCCGGTAGTTTGCCAATCAGATTCTGGAGATGCTTCTTGTACTCTTCGGCGGCTAAGTGAGCGCCAAGCTTGATAGTCCTTACGCTGCACACGCTGCTGCCTACGCTGAACTTGATTTGCTTGCCATCAATCAATTCAGATTCAAGGAAGCAACCGTCTGGCAGATCAACTCTTGCCTTTTCTCGTTTTGTCATCCAATAAAAATCCATACGCCACTCTCATATTTTGCTAGTAGTAGAGGCCCCTGTTTCAGGGGCTTTGTTGTCTATGCGCGGCAAAACCCCGCTTTTTTGAATAAAAACCCGCCTCTCTGGGCGGGTCGTTGGTTTACGCCGCTTCCAGCTGCTCAGCAGCCTTACGCCAGCAGGCCAGTTTCTCTACACCGTGCGCTTTCAGGGCTTCCAGCAGGGCTTCGGCTTCCAGCAGACGCTGGTATTCGGCCTTACTGATTGTGACCTGCTCAGGCTGGCTGACAGCGCTCGCTGGCTTGAGTGGCGGCAGCAAGCGATAACCAGGATCATCATTAGGCGCTGATTCAGACGGCCCTTGCACTGGCTCTTGCTGTACCTCTTCAACCTTGCGCTGCGCATCTGCACGAATGCGGTCCGCTTCTTCCTGACGGATACGTTCGCGTTCTGCATCCAGGCGCTGCTGCTCTTGCTGGATGGCTTGCTGAACCTTGAGCTGCATAAGCTCTGCGTCAGCGGTAATCAGCTGCGCCCAGTCGGGGAACAGGTGCATGTGATCCTTTCCGTTGACCTTCAGCCAGTCGTAGTTGGCTTTGATGCGCTCAATCTCCTTTCGAGCTTCAATCTTGGCGCTGGCTACCGCATCGGCTGCGGCATCCTCCCAGCCTTTGATGCTTTTCTTGCCTTTCATGGCCTCAGCTACGGCAGGCTGTAGCGTCAGAGTGACAGGGCAGTCTTGCGCGCTCAGCCATTCCCGCCAGTCAGCCAGGGCGGATTGCAGGATAGCCAGACGGCGGTTTTCCTTTTCGGCCTTGACCAGCTTTTCAAGAGTCAGCCGCTTTTGGCGCAGCTTTTCCTTGAGCTCATCGACTGTTTTGAACAGCTCATCAATGCTGGCCGTGTCTTGCAGCGCCTTAGCCTTGGCGTCCTCCAAGTCCTTTTCACCACCCTTGAGGAACTTCACCGTCTGCTCAGCATCAGCAAAATCTTGATCAGTTTGCAGATCGGTTTTGATTGCATCAATCCGTGCCAAAGCCTGCTCTTTGAACTCAGCGAGGTTGCTGGCAGTGACTGCGCCGGTCAGATTTATGCGCAGAGCAGGGAGGCTTTCTGGCTTTTCTCCGACTGCTTCAGCCTGCTCAGGTTTAGCTGTGTAGGCAGCGCGATCCTCGTTGAATTGTGCCCAGCCTGAAACCAGCTGCATTTCATCTTCTGGTTGCAACTGGTACTGGCAAGAGATCGTATTTTCTTCGGTGCCATCAGACACCGTGTAAATACAGGTACGCGCGCGCGAAACAACAAGCTGCTGTACCACCTGCCAGAAGTCACACTCTGGAATCTTGCCCTCGCGAACACTCGTAGCCTTTTCTTGATTCCACTGCTTGCACTCCCAAACAATGTCAAACAGCATGGTTATACCGTCAAAGCTGGCTGCCAGGCGATCATAGTCTTCTGACTTGCCGGTAACTGGATAAAGCTCTTCTCCTATATCTGCTTCAACGATAGGCCGGGCCAAAGCCTCGACCCGGTGGCCCTTTTCCAGAATGTTTTTCTCAAACCAGGCGCTGAACTCACGCTCAGAGCCGGTTGCTTTTTCCCGCAGCAGTTCGCTACGGGATACATTCTTGCTGCACTGCATAACAATGCTGGCTTCAGATGCCGTGTCGTGCTCGGCGCGAAATTTGTGCCAAGCTTCTGATCCTTGCACCAGGTCCATGATAATCATGCTGCCACCTCTCTGATTTTCTGTTGCTGTTCTTCGGTCAGGATACCTTTTTGCTGGACCGTCTTAATTACTTCGTCAGGAGTCTTCATGCCTGCTGAGATTGCTTGCGCCCATTTGCCGAAATTTTGGTTAAAGCTTTCTTCTGGGTAATATTCCAGAGCAGGGCGGGAAGGCTGATGATTCTGGCTGCTCTGGTCTGGAGTAATATCCACCTCATTAAAGCTTTTGCCCTGCATCTCCTCAGCAGTAGGCTCTTGACCAATCTCAGGCCACCCCTTTCTAAGAGCTTGAGCTTCTGCACATTTTGCCAGCTGACCAAAAGGCCGCTTCTTCCACATTGCGTTAGGCGCTTCAGATCTGGCGGACTGAGTGGCGTAGTTTTCAAGCCAAAACTCAGTGGCCTTAAAAGCTACGCGCTGACCGCCAATCATTTTATAAACCGTGTACTTGCACCACTCTGGATAACGGACCTTTACCTTGATTGCGTTGTTGTTGTAATCCTGGCCATCGAACTCGGCTTCAATTATTGGGCCAAACTCAGGCTCATCTGCACCAGCATAGTCGCCCGACCTGTCAGCCTGAATACGGTAAAGCCCAACACCAGGCATAGGCACGTCGCGCCATTGCTTTTGGCCTGACTGAGCGTCTTTGACCTGCATGGGGACCAGATGGACTGGCTTCAACATAATGTCGAGCTTGCGCGCCCGACAGTAGTCAACAGCCATCAAGATTGACTCCGGCTTTGAGCCTGGATAAATGGTTGAGCAAAGAGCGTTCCAGGTGGATTCATCTAAACCGCGCGATGCGACTAAAGGGTTTGCAGCCATCCATTGCTGGTTGGCTATTTCAATTGCTTGCACTTGCTGATTCATTTTGGAATACTCCATCTGCTGTTTTATGACTGCCCCAACCGGTAGCCGCCGGAAGGGGCTTTTTTTATGCTGCTTTAACTTGCTGCTCGCGCCGAATAAATAGCGCATAGTTCGCGCTGGCGTACTCAAAAGAGCAGTCAGCGCCGAGGATCGTAGAGATCTCTTCGATCTCGCCGAGCAAGACCTCAGTGCTGTACCACCGCCACTTGTACTCACCATTAACTACCAGCCACGCAGGCTGGATACCTAACTCGGAAATCTGCTTTAGCTCGCAGATTGTTAGGTCATCTGGAAAAACCATCCTGATGTGATCCATTGCCACCTCCGCTATACCGTCACAATAGCCAGCCATCCACGCACACCGCGCGAATAGATTGCACGAGCTGTAAGGGCAGTCTTCAATCTCAAGGCCGCCAGCGAGCGCTGCGACGCCTTCAGCGTGAAAGCAATTCCAAGCGCTTTGCTTGGTCTGGTTGAAAATCGAGACCTGCACTTCTTAACGCCTCACTATCTGATCTAATCTGAAACAGCAGCACGATGACCGCCGCCACCAATAAGGCCTTAAACCCAAGCCTTTTTCGCCAGGCTCTCAATGTCTTCATCTAGCTGGTCCTCAATTAGCTCAAAGAATTTGACGGCATACTGGATGCGCCTGAGCGTGCCTTTGCGCTCCTTCAATGCATCGCGCATCGTCTTGACCGCATCGTTGGCCGCACCGCCTTCCAGCGTCCTAACCAAAAGCGTCCTCTGGCTGTAAGCGATGGCCTGTTCTGGCCCTGCAATCACATGCGCCACACCGTCGCTAACAAGCTGCTGGCGCAGATTCGCTGCCAGTGAATCAAAGAACTCTTGGTCGCTGACTTTTTCCGCTGTATTCATAAAAATCTCCCATAAAAAAAGGCCGCCTTAGCGACCTTTTCTGTCTGCGTGCCTGAGCATCAAGCGAATGCTCAGGATTGTGAATGCTGTTAATCTCATACCGGCTCAATAAGCCAGCGCTTTATTAATTGCCGCACACCGGACAGCTTTCATACTCTTCATCGTCTCCACATTCCGGGCATTCTTCGTAATCGGGATCACGCGGATTGCTCAAGCCGCGCAGCCACTGCCGCCGCATGCGATCGATTCTTGCCAGCTCTGGATCTGGCTCGGATTCGAAGTACATAAACCCTCCAATAAAAAAGCCCTTCCGAAGAAGGGCAAGGACTTCCACTCAATCAGGATGCGCTCTTAGATCCACTGGCATTCCAGCAGACAAAGCGCATTCTGATTGGCACGCCCAGCAGGACTCGAACCTGCAACCTAGTGGGTAGAAACCACTTACTCTATCCGATTGAGCTATGGGCGCTGAGGGGCCACCAGATAACCGCCTGGTGGTGCGCGACTGTTTTGGCAGTACAGCAACTGGGCTCTAAGTTTTTACGACCTTTCCGAGCAGCATCAGCATTACCTGGATCTTTGTCGTGATGCATCAGCCTACACATTCACTGCATCGGTGAAGGGTTTGCGAAAGTTGATCAGGCTTCCCCTTTATTTTCGCCTCAAGGCGATTGGTACAAACCCTTCCCGATGTCGCCTGTATTCTCAGCCCAAGCGACAGGCATTGCTCCGCACTACGCAGCGGATCGCGTTGTTGGCCGCTTACGGCGACCAGTCGCTTTGATCACGAACTTTTTTTACACAGGAGGAGTCCGCTCAAAGTGCAGGTGTTATTAGCCCCACCGCCTGCTGGGGTAGACGGCACTAAGCAAAACAGAAATTCGTTCGTAGTACTGTCGATTTCTCAAAAGAACTCTTAGCCAGTCTCTCCCCTTGGACGCACCTTTAGGGGGCTGGGACGTTTTGACCTTTCGCCTCGGCTGCAGGTATTTCCTGCGTGTCTTGTTGGCGTTGTCGCTGCCAGTGGTTGAACTATAGCAAGCTGAAATTTCGGAGTCAACACAAAAAACAAAGAAATCTATATTTTTTGAAAAATCGCGCTGTTTACTATTTTGCCCAAGCGCGGTATAGTGGCCTCTATGTAAAACAAACAGGGTTAACTAAAATGAAAAAAACAGAAGTCGTGACACATTTCGGCACACTCCAAGCGGTAGCTGATGCGCTTGGAATCACAATCGGAGCGGTCTGGCAGTGGGGAGAGGATCTGCCCGTGGGCAGGCAGGCGGAAATCGAGCTGATCACCGGAGGGGCCCTGAAAGCGGATTTACCGCGCAGAGGGAAGTATAAAAAACCAAAAAAGTCAAAAGCAGCATAAAAAAACCCGCTCTAGGGGGAGCGGGTTTATTAACGCCCGTGAAGGGCAACAACAAAGAGGTACCGATTATGAATCATCTAGCAGCTGCAACCAACAACCACCAAACAGAGGTTATTATGAACCAGATGACACCATTCGGCAACCCTGAAAAAACGATGAGCAGCATTGAGCTGCGCGAGATCATCAATGCAGCGCGTGCAGAGCATAAAGAAAGCCAAGTGGAAAACAGCCACTTCTTGAAGCGAATTGAAGACGAGCTGGAAGGCGAGCTGGGCGGTACGAAAACTTTTCGACCCGCTCAAGGCGGAACGCCAATGCGCTATTACGAACTCACTCGCGACCAATGCACCTTAGTCGGCATGCGCGAATCAAAAGGCGTGCGCCGTAATGTGCTGGCGAAGCTCAAGGAGCTGGAGCTAAAAAGCCAGTTGAGCGCGATCCCTCAAACCAAGGCTGAGCTGCTGCGTTATGCCGCAGACCTTGAAGAAGAAAAACAGGCGGCACTAGAGCAACTGGAAGCTG
>SKGV01000149.1 GCA_007117275.1 Methylophaga sp. | reverse complement strand
TGCAGATAATCGGCACGCCAGCGCAGTAAATCTTCCATCGAGTTGTCAGCCAGTGGTTGAAATACAAATCGCAGAAAGGCGCCAATATCAAGTCGGCCTGCTTGGTAGTCACGATAAAAAGCCAGATTGGTCTCATGATAGTGCTCGGGGTCTACGATATGATTTTCCGCCAGATAGCGACCCCACAAATAATCGCTGTCGCCAGCCAGTAATGTATTGTCCAGATCAAATATTGCTAAAGCCATCGTTTCACTAGCGTCCGGTTAAAACCAGCCGCTATTGTATGACAAAATCCGTTGCAAGCTCAGAAGGCTTTGACTAATCTTTACCTAACGATGAATTAACATGCCGACAGCTTACGATAGGCTTGCTCGGACAGAGACCTTAACTGTGATCGATAAAGATGGCTTCAGGGCCAATGTAGGTATCATTCTCTGCAATCAGCAGAATCAGGTGCTGTGGGCGCAGCGGGCGCAACATGATTCCTGGCAGTTTCCGCAGGGAGGTATTAAGCCCTATGAGACTGCACGTCAGGCTGCCTACCGCGAGCTCATGGAGGAAATTGGCCTGCTTCCTGAGCATGTACAAATATTGGCAGTCAGCCGTGGTTGGCTGAGATATCGTTTACCTAAACGCTATCTTCGCTTTGGCAATAAACCCCTGTGTATTGGTCAGAAACAACGCTGGTTTTTGATGCGTTTTACCGGTGCGGAAGCCGATGTTCGACTGGATTTGCACGAAAAACCCGAGTTTGATGACTGGCGTTGGGTGGATTACTGGACGCCGGTGGAAGAAATTGTCTTTTTCAAGCGTCGGGTATACGAGAGAGCTTTGCACGAGTTTGCGCCGATTTTATTTCCTGAATATCGAAAAAAGAACACTATGAACATCGATTGACATTGGCCTGTTTTTATTGTCAAACCCCACCATCCCCCGATACCAGACACATGTTTACCAGCACTGCTCAATTTCCGAACAAACTGAGCTTAGAGCGGCTTGCGAAATACCCGTGAATTTCTCTGATAGTTGTACATAGCTTGTTTTTCGATGGGTAAATGTCCGATGTCAGTCTGAGCAAAACCATGCTCCAGAAACCAGTGTGCAGTTTGAGTGGTGAGCACATAAAGCGCATTTAACTGCATCTGTCTGGCTTGCTGTTCAATATTGGCCAGAAGTTGCTTGCCGCGACCATTGTTGCGGTAATCCTGCGAAACTGCCAAGCAGGCCAGCTCGCCGACCTGATTGCCGGTATATGGGTAGAGTGCGGCGCAGGCGATGACAGTGCCATCTCGCTCCATGACGGTGAAGTGCTCTATTTCCCGTTCTAGTCGTTCACGGGAACGTTTGACCACGGTGCCGTTGTGTTCAAGAGGTTGGATTAACTCCAGAATGCCGCCGACATCATCGATAGTCGCTCGCCTGGTCGTTTCAAATGAGGAGGCACTGATTAAGGTGCCGGCACCATCACGACTAAACAATTCCTGCAACAACGCCCCATCTATGTCGCGATCCAGCAGATGCACCCGATCTACACCCGCCAGACAGGCATTGACCGCGGCGGCTAATGCGGGATGTTTGCCTTGCATGGCTTGCGCTTCAGTGAGGGTCAGCTCTCTGGGCAGACCATCATTGCTTTCGCCAATAAAAATCAGTTTGTCGGCTCGCAATGTAATCGCAGCTGCGGTGGCAATCGCTTCGGCAGACAGGTTAAATATTTCGCCAGTCAGTGAATAGCCAAGGGGGGGCAGCAGTACCAGGTTGCCCAGTGATAATTGCTGGCGGATGCCTTGATCATCAATACGTCTGACTTCGCCAGTGTGACCCAGATCAACGCCATCGATAATGCCGGCAGGACGCGCGGTAACAAGGTTGCCACTGGTGCAGCGAATTCGTGAATCTGCCATGGGTGTGTGTGGCAGACCAAATGAGAGCTTGGATTCAATTTCTATTCGCAGTTCGCCAATCACACGACGGGCCACGACCAGTGTTGCTTCGTCAGTGATTCTGAGTCCCTGATGAAACTGCTGTGGGATGTTGAGTTGTTGGCATTGCTGTTCAATTTGCATGCGGGCGCCATAGACCAGCACCAACTGAATGCCAAGACTGTTTAGCAAGGCGAGATCATGCAGTAAATTGTCAAAACCCGCACTGGCAATCGACTCGCCATCAAACGCCACGACAAACGTCGCCTCACCGTGGGCGTGAATGTATGGCGCAGCTGCCCTGAACCAACTGGTGGTGGTTTTGAAGTGCTGGTCGAGTTTGTTGTTATGCAAATCGCTCATATGCGCCTTTTTATCGCAGCTCGGCAAACTTGCCAAGTTAAGTGTAAAATTATCCTACAAATGACCCCTCCTGGGGTTAGCTTTTCTGTGAATATGTGTGACTCAAACACAAGCAGACCCAGCACGCTGAATTATACGGAGTATCGTCATGCCTGAATATCGTTCAAAAACCTCAACCGCTGGCCGCAATATGGCTGGAGCTCGTGCGCTTTGGCGAGCGACAGGTATGAAAGATGAGGATTTCAGCAAACCGATCATTGCTATCGCCAACTCGTTTACCCAGTTTGTGCCGGGTCATGTTCACTTGAAGGATCTGGGTCAGCTGGTGGCACGAGAAATTGAAAAAGCTGGCGGTGTTGCCAAGGAATTTAACACCATCGCAGTCGATGATGGTATTGCCATGGGGCACGGCGGCATGCTCTACAGTTTGCCCTCGCGAGAGATTATCGCAGATTCAGTTGAATACATGGCCAATGCGCACTGTGCCGATGCGTTGGTGTGTATTTCCAACTGCGACAAAATTACCCCCGGCATGTTGATGGCGGCATTGCGGCTCAACATCCCGGTGATTTTTGTTTCGGGTGGTCCGATGGAGGCCGGCAAGACCAAGTTGGCAGGTAAAGATGTCAAACTGGATTTGGTTGATGCCATGGTCGTCGCGGCGGATGAAAATGTTAGTGATGAAGATGTGGCAGAAGTTGAGCGCAGTGCCTGCCCAACCTGTGGTAGCTGTTCAGGTATGTTTACGGCCAACTCAATGAACTGCTTGACCGAAGCGCTTGGCTTATCACTGCCCGGCAATGGTTCACTGTTGGCAACGCACGCCGATCGCAAAGAACTGTTTTTAGAGGCGGGCCGCAGAATTGTCAGCATCACCAAGCGATATTACGAGCAGGATGACAGTAGTGTCTTGCCTCGGTCAATTGCCTGCAAGGCGGCATTTGAAAACGCTGTCGCGCTGGATGTCGCCATGGGCGGCTCAACCAATACTGTGTTGCATTTACTGGCGGCCGCGCATGAAGGACAGGTTGACTTCACCATGAGTGATATCGATCGAATGTCCCGTAAAATTCCTAATCTTTGTAAAGTTGCACCGGCCTCTGCGCTGTACCACATGGAAGATGTCCACCGTGCCGGTGGAGTGGTGGCGATATTGTCGGAGCTGGCCGCTGCGGGTTTGCTGCATACTGATGTTTCAACAGTACACAGCCCGACACTCGCAGATGCCTTGGCTGAATGGGACGTCAGGCGCGGTACCAGTGAGCAGGCAAAACAGCGTTATCTCGCAGGTCCAGCGGGTATTCCAACACAGCAGGCCTTCAGCCAAGACTGTCGTTGGCCAGAACTGGATCTTGACCGGGAAGCAGGCTGCATTCGTGATGTTGAGCATGCCTACAGTCAAGACGGTGGCTTGGCGGTGTTGTTTGGTAACGTGGCTCAGGACGGTTGTATTGTCAAAACCGCTGGGGTGGATGAATCAATTCTCACGTTTTCCGGTCCGGCCAGAATTTACGAATCTCAAGAGGCTGCTGTGACGGCAATTTTGACCGAACAAGTGCATGCGGGTGACATCGTGTTAATTCGCTACGAAGGTCCAAAAGGCGGGCCGGGTATGCAGGAAATGCTCTACCCGACCAGCTATCTCAAATCAAAAGGTCTGGGCAAGGCCTGCGCTCTGCTGACCGATGGTCGTTTCTCTGGAGGCACCTCTGGCTTATCGATTGGCCATGTGTCGCCGGAAGCCGCCGAAGGTGGCAATATTGGCTTGATCGAAGAAGGCGATATTATCGACATCGATATTCCCAATCGCAGCATTAATGTCAGGCTGACCGACTCGCAGCTGGCGGAGCGACGCAAGGCGATGGAAGCTCGAGGTGACAAAGCCTGGCAACCGGTGAATCGCCAGCGTCAGGTGAGTTTGGCCTTGCAGGCCTATGCTGCGTTGACGACCTCTGCTGCCAAGGGCGCAGTTCGCGATCTGCAACAACTTAAAGCCAAATAATCTGTCAGTAGCAGGCGGTCAACAGTGCGTGCTGACCGCCTGTTATAGCTGCTTGGCGTAGAGTTTTTGATAAATGCCTTGTTGGCTGATAAGACTATCGTGATCGCCATCGGCGATAATTTCGCCACCATCGAACACAATAATGCGATCGGCTTGCCGCACAGCACTGAGCCTATGGGCAATGATGATCGTGGTTTTGTCAGCAAGGAAGGCGTTCAAGGCCTCATGCAGTTGAAACTCGGTATCGCTGTCCAGCGCTGAGGTCGCCTCATCCAATAC
>SKGV01000169.1 GCA_007117275.1 Methylophaga sp. | reverse complement strand
TTGGAAACTATGTCAGACACCACTTCACGTACAAACGGGAACAGCGTGGCAGGGCAGTAACTACCCACCAGTGGGCCCATTTCTTCTTTGGTGTATCCAGTCAGCGAAAAGATGCCGGCTTGTTTAACCTCTGCCAGAAAAGCCACTTTTTCGCCAACACGCGCGGTGACTGTGACCGACAGGACGATTTCATGGTTTTCTTCATCGAGACGTTGATAATCATTACCCAGTTGAAGATCCAGTTTTGGGTTCCATTCCTCACGAAAAACTTCCGGAGAATTGGGCGCTTCAAAGGAAATATCTTTGGTGTAGATTTTCTGAATCAGAAATTTTGGCTGCTGTTCCTGATTTGCTGCTGCGTTTTCTTCAGCCATGTTGAGTCCTTCTCTCTTGGTTTAAGTTTTATGAATTAAGGGCAAGCAAATCATCAAGCTGATTGCTGCGCTGCAATTGTGCAAGGTCGCTATATCCACCAATAGACTTACCATTGATGAAAATCTGCGGCACCGTTCGTTGACGGCTTTTCTGCATCATTTCCTGGCGTTTTTCAGGATCCAGATCGACCCGAATCTCCTGATAGCTAACGCCTTTGCGTTCCAGTAATTGCTTGGCCATGACACAGTAGGGGCATTGCGCCGAGGAATAAATAATAACGTCTGACATAGGCTTTATCCAAGTAGGGGAAGGCGTGCTTCACGCCATGCATGCAAACCGCCACCCAGCACAAATACCTGAGTATGACCTTTGCTTTTGAATTGTTTCGCTGCTGCTCGGGATTTTTGCCCGCTATCACACACCACGATCAACGGCTGTTCGGTATTTTTCAGCTTGCCTTTGCCAGCCTTCTGATCAATCTCTGCAGCCAACACATGCAATGCGTCGGTGATGTGAGATTGTGCGAAGGCGTCTGTGTCGCGAATATCGACAAACTGGCCTTTTTGCTGGTTTACCAAGTTGACAGCCTGTTGCACATCAATGATGTGCACACCGCTTAGACGACGGTTGATGCTCTCGGAAAAAATCAGCCACAACAGGACGACAAACAATGATGAAAGTATCCAATGGTTGATAATGAATTCGCCTATATTTTCCATATCCCTCAGCTCTGGGTGATCGTTTTGTGGGTTTAATCGGCATTATTGCTCAGGACAGAAAACCTCACGCATCATTTCTATCAGACGCAAGGTTCGGTCGTCCTTCACTCGATAGTAAATTCGATTTGCATCACGTCTGGACGCAAGAATTTGCTTATCGCGCAATTTCGCAAGATGCTGGGAAATGTTGCTCTGCGTAGTGCCCACCTGGTCGACGATATCTTGTACCGCCAGCTCTTGGTCACCGAGCATACAGAGGATCTTCAGACGCAGCGGATGCGACATGGCCTTGAGCGCAAATGCCGCGCGCTCGATGTCTCTTTCATGATTTATCATTTGTGTGCGCGCGGCTGGATTCACAACATTTCCAATGTTCGTGTGACTGTAAATAGTCACAAAAGACCCTATAATACACGGCATTGTCAGCAATTTGCATGTATTGCCTGTAAAGCAAGGCTGGCGATCCGCCAAATTGGCTATCCGTGTCACTGGATAAGCAGGCGTCGCAGAGTCTGATGATTGGTTCAGCGTCTGTTTGCCGCATCCTCATTACCCAGCAAAGACACAGAAAGAACAGATTGACGCGGATGCCACATTAACAAAGGACCGAAATATGAATCGAACTCACCGTCCTCTGACGCTGATTATTCTTGATGGCTGGGGCCATAGTGAACGTCCCGAACATAACGCTATTCTGGCGGCAAACACCCCCGTATGGGACTCGCTCTGGCAAGCCCAACCGCACACGCTCATTGATGCTTCAGGCGCTGGTGTAGGTTTGCCTGGCGATCAGATGGGTAATTCTGAAGTAGGCCATCTCAACATTGGCGCGGGTCGTGTGGTCTATCAGGAATACACCCGCATCAGCCGAGCGATTCAAACCGGTAGCTTTTTCAACAACACAACTCTGACCGGTGCCGTTGATGATGCCATCGCTAATCACAAAGCAGTTCACATCATGGGACTGCTGTCTGATGGTGGTGTGCACAGTCACCAAGAACACCTTCAGGCCATGGTTCAACTGGCTGTCGAACGCGGCTCAAAGCAGGTGTATCTGCATGCCTTTCTGGATGGGCGTGATACCCCGCCACGCTCGGCAAAGACGTTTATCGAGCGGATGCAAAAAACGTTTGAAACCCTGGGGGCGGGGCGCTTTGCCAGTGTGTGTGGCCGTTTTTTTGCCATGGACCGAGACAAACGCTGGGAGCGTGTCGAAAAAGCCTACCTGTCGATTGCTGAAGGTCAATCAGAGTTTCAGGCAGACACGGCGACCCAGGCACTTGAAATGGCTTACCAGCGTGATGAAAGCGATGAGTTTGTTCAATGCACCTCGATTGGTGAACCGGTAAAAATCCAAGACGGTGACAGCATTATATTCATGAATTTTCGCTCTGACCGTGCTCGCGAATTAAGTGAATGCTTTATTGACCCCACCTTCAACGGCTTTGAAAAAACTCGCAATATAAAGCCTGGGCACTTTGTCAGCCTGACTGAATACAAAAAAGACTTCGATATTCCGGCAGCATATCCCCCTGAAAATCTCACCAATATCCTTGGTGAACAACTCGCTGCCAGCGGCATGACCCAGCTGCGTATCGCCGAAACCGAAAAATATGCGCACGTCACCTTCTTTTTTAACGGTGGCAGGGAGCAGCCGTTTGAAGGTGAGGATCGCATCCTGATTCCCTCTCCCAGAGTGAAAACCTACGACCAAATGCCGGAGATGAGTGCGCCAGAAGTCACAGACCAGTTAATCAAGGCCATACATAGCAACAACTATGACGTGATCATTTGTAATTTCGCCAATGCGGATATGGTGGGGCACACAGGTAATTTTGATGCTGCTGTAAAGGCCATTGAAACGCTCGACAACTGCCTCGGTAAGATATGGTCGGCCTTGCTGGAAACCGGAGGTGAAATGCTGGTGACAGCCGATCACGGTAACGCAGAAAGAATGCGTGACAGCGATACGGGTCAGGCGCATACCGCGCACACCAGCAACCTGGTGCCATTTCTTTATGTTGGCCGCCCGGCGACCTGTGCAGAGCATGGCTGTTTGGCAGATATTGCCCCCACTATGCTGTCGTTACTGGGTGTGCCCATACCTACCGAGATGAACACGCACATGTTAGTTGAGTTGAAGCCATCGTCGTGACGAAAAGCCGTCTAGGTCTGCTACTGGTCATCAGTGCCTTTGTGATGCCTGTCGGGCAGGCGCAAGATTCTGCGCAACAGCTGGAATCGGTCAGAGAGGAAATAAAAACGCTCAGTCAGGATATGGCCAGCAACAAGGCTGACAAGGAAACCCTCTACAAGCAACTCGAGGCTCAGAGCTTGAAAGTCTCGGCAATCAATCGTGAGCTGGCCCGCCTCGATCAAAACATCCGCATTCAAGATCGCCAACTGGTCACACTGAACCAGCAGCTTGATCAACAGCAACTGATGCAAAGCGAACAGCTTGAGGCGCTCTACGAACAATTGCGCGCGGCCTTTATCAACAGTCAGCCGAGCTATATGAAAATGTTGCTCAATCAACAGGATCCCGCGCTGCTATCACGGGGTAATGTTTATTACCGCTATTTCAACGATGCCCGACGAAATCAGCTTGAACAAATTGACCAATTATTGGCAAACCTGAGTGAGGAGCAAAAACAGGTGTTCGCTGCACAGCGCGAATTGCAATCACTCTACGAATCACAAAAACAACAACAGGCATCATTGCAGGCCCAAACCGAAGCAAGACAGGCAACATTGGCGGCGCTTGATCAGAAAATCGCCTCTCAGGATGCGCGGCTTTCAGAACTGAGAAGTCAGGAACAGCAACTGCAAAATTTGATCGACTCGCTGGCTCGCCAACAGGCCAGAGAGCCATCACCACCACCAGCTGTGAAACCAACACAACCCTTTACCAGTCTCAATGGCAAGTTGAACTGGCCCGTGCACGGAAAAGTGGTGGCGCACTATGGCAGCTCGAGAAATGTTGGTACACTCAAATGGCAAGGAATCATGATAGATTCGGCGCTAGGCACTGATGTTAAAGCGGTCGCGTCCGGACGCGTGGTTTTTTCTGAATGGCTCAGGGGGTTTGGGCTGTTGATTATTATCGATCATGGTGATCAATTCATGAGCTTGTATGGCAACAACGACGCCCTTCTCAAAGATGTGGGCGACGCCGTCACGCTCGGTGAGACGATCGCACAAAGCGGCAATCAGGGCATCCGGCAACAGGCTGGGCTCTATTTCGAAATTCGCCACAAGGGTCAACCCGTCAATCCGGTCACATGGCTGGAAAAACGAAGCTGAATCAGGTTTTAGGAAGGGATAATTATGAGTTTTTTACGACGTGACATTGGACTGATCTCTGTGGGTGCGCTACTGGGTGTCTCGCTGGTTTTCGGCCAAATGGTATTTGCAGACAGGGACGTCAAACCTGATATTCCACTTGAGGACCTGCGCGCTTTTTCTGAAATTTTCGGTCGCATCAAAAGCAGCTT
>SKGV01000136.1 GCA_007117275.1 Methylophaga sp. | reverse complement strand
GCTTTCCTGAATAATATTGCCGATACTGTCGTAGAGATAATGCAAGTCATCGCGCTGGCCGATGCGTTCACCATACGGCGGATTGCAGACCAGTAAGCCTGCGGCAGGTAGCTGTGAGGCGCTTGCAGGCCAGTCGAGTAATGCTCGCTCGAATACCTCAATACGACCTTGTAAACCGGCCTGTTCAATGTTGTGTTCTGCCGCAGTCACTGCGGCAGCATCACTATCGCCACCGACAATCATCGGTAGCCTGCCAAGTCCAGCATGGCGTCGCCTCTCAGCCTCTGCCTTAAGCCTTTGCCAGGCCAGTTGGTCATGCTGTTTCCAATACAGAAAGCCAAAATAGTCACGGCCAATCGCCGGTGCAATATCCGCTGCTATCATGGCCGCTTCGATGAGGAAAGTGCCTGAACCACACATCGGATCCAGCAAGCCCCAGCCCTGCCGGGATAAACGCAACCATTCGGCACTGAGTAAAATCGCTGCTGCTAGATGTTCCTTTAATGGAGCCTCTGTTTGCTGGTGGCGATAACCTCGCTTGTGCAGACTTTCGCCGGACAGATCGATACTGACAATGGCTTGATTGTGTTTTACGTAAACATTGATGCGAAGATCCGGCTGAAACAGCTCTACCGAGGGCCGCTGCCCGGTCTGTTCACGAAACCTATCGACAATCGCGTCTTTAACTTTTTGGGCGCCATATTGGCTGTGTTTGATTTTGGAGCGAAAACTATTGAAATCGACCGCGAGTGTCGAATCTTGCGCGTCTACATGATCTTCCCAGGCAATGGCTTTGCAGCCATCGTAGAGTTGTTCCGGCGTTTCTGCGGCAAAGTGTGCAATCGGCATCAGCACTCTTATCGCCACTCGAGACCACAGGCAAACTCGATAGGCATCTTCAAGCGAGCCGCGAAAACGAATACTGCTCACCTCTTGTCTGGTATTGGAAATCCCCAGGCGGCGCAGTTCATCGGCCAACAGCGGCAACATGCCTCGCGCAGTGGTAACAGTATACGTGTGTGAAGTCATCAGGTGTCCAGATATCAGGCAACTCGCGGTGTTGACTCGCCTCATCAAGGCAAGCGTGACCTAGCGCATTATAGCGAGACGAGCCAGTAAAAGCTCTGCAACTTTGCTGTTTGGCGCGGTATGGTTAATTTAAGCTGACTGGTAACGAAACTCACTGACCTAACGCCTTGTCCAGATAACTTAACCCCTAGGCAAGTTGACGTAAACCTATCAGCGTGGTTTGACTCAACCACGACACATCCGGAAAGTGTCGACTATGAAGATACTGCTATAATCAGCAGTAATTATTGATTTTTTCAGGTTTACTCAATGTCCGTTACCGTAAAACAAAAACGTTACCTCAAAGGTCTGGCCCACCCTCTCAAACCGGTGGTGATGATTGGTAACAATGGCCTGACAGATGCTGTTGTGGCCGAAATTGATAATGCACTCAACCACCACGAGCTCATTAAAATCAGAGTCAGTGGCCAGGAGCGTGATGAGCGCAAGAAAATGCTTGAAGATATTGCCACCGCAACTCGGTCAGATCTGGTATTGGTGATCGGCAACATTGGAGGCTTTTATCGTGCCTCGAATGAGCCTCACATCACGCTGCCACGTTGAAGGAAGATTGTATGATCCACAAACCTGCTGACACCGCCCATGAAATTGCGCCGATTATTGCTAATCGCTGGAGTGGTCGGGCCTATGACGGCAATCAGCCAGTCAGCCAACAAGACATCATTAAACTGTGCGAAGCCGCGCGCTGGGCACCCTCCTGCTCCGGCGAAGCGCCGTGGCGGTTCGTCGTTTGGAATAAATTTGAAAACGCTTCGGCCTGGCAGAAAGCCTTTGACTGTTTAGCAGAGGGTAATCAGCACTGGGCAAAAAATGCGCCGGTACTGATATTAGCCGCGTCCGAACCCAACTTTAGCCGTAATGACAGCCACAACCGCTGGGCCGGCTTCGATACCGGCGCCGCAAGTGTTAGTCTGTGCCTTCAGGCAACAGCACTTGGCTTGGTGTCGCATCAAATGGGTGGCTTTGCGGCAGACCAACTTCGAGCGGCATTTTCTATTCCTGAACAAATCGCACTATGGTCGGTGATTGCCATTGGCCATGCCTTGCCTGAATCAGCCCTGAGTGCTGAGCAGGCTGAACGAGAGCTGCAACCAAGACAGCGTCGCCCACTCAGCGATCATTTTTTCTCAGATGAATGGCACACACACAACTCAAACACGGGAGACTTCAAATGAAATCAGTTCTAGCCTTAGCCGGTATTGTGCTCAGTAGCTCAGTGATGGCCCAGAGCAACCCTAATCAAGCGTACATCAATCGTTTGCTGAATGAAGGGGTGTGTAATTACTGCAATCTCAGCAACGAGGATTTCAGCAACCATGATTTCGCAGGTGTTGATATCAGCGAAGCGATTTTGAACGGTACCAACTTCAGTGGCAGCAATCTTAAAGGTGTGTGGTTCACCCACTCCAGACTGCATGGTGCTAATCTCGAAGGTGCCGATCTCTCTGGCGCATTACTGGATTACGCGCAGTTCATTGGTGCCAATTTACGCAATACCAACCTTGAGAGATCTCATCTGATTTTTTCCAATTTGACTGATGCGGATCTGACCGGTGCAAACATTGAAAATGCGCACATGCGCGGTATCACTTATTGCAATACTACTATGCCGGATGGCAGCATCAATAACGAAGGCTGCTAGTCCATCAGCGTTCAGCTCAGAAAACCCGCCATGTGACCACATGGCGGTATCGCTCATCAACATCTAATCTCAACAAGGTTATTGTATCGTGCAGTTCAGAATCCTCGCATTGCTGGCCCTGCTGTTACCAGTCAGCGCGCTCTCAGCCCCCGTTACATTGATACTCAGCAACGGTGACCAACTCAAAGGTTATATTGAATCAAGAACAGAAAATTCCGTAGTGATCAGCCATGAGCTACTTGGCGAGTTAACTATTGAGAACACAAAAATCAATGAAATCCGTACAGAGTTTGAAGGCCTTGCTCAACGTACCCCGGTGATCGAACCAGAGCCATTGGTTGAGGACTCGGCTGAGACGATCGCCGCGACTGATACCGATGCTGAAGCGGTATCAGAAGAATCAGCAGTGTCATCTGAAGACGACGGCTTCATGGGTACGGGCTGGTTAGTCGGCTGGGATCGTCGACTGGATGCCGGTCTGGCGGGTGCCGCTGGTAAATCGAAAAACACTACATTGAACGTAGCCTTCATTGCAGAACTCAGCAGTGCGCGCACGCGCATTAACTGGCGTAACGCGTATTACCGCAGCACTTCCGAAGGCGACTTGTCAGACCACAGCTTTTACTCAAGCATTAATCGTGACTGGTTGCGACCACAATCTCAGTGGTTTAGCTTTGCCGGCGGTAGACTGGATTTAGATGAATTTAGAGACTGGGATTATCGTGTCGCAGGTAATGCCGGTGTGGGTTATGAGTTTCTGGACACCGAAAACTGGCTGTTGCTGGGCCGTTCAGGTCTGGGCTTTAGTCAAACCTTGGGTGGCGATCGTGAAGACTTTACGCCAGAAGGCTTGATTGGCATTGAAACCCGCTGGAAAATCAACTCAACACAACGCATCGCACTCGCCAACACGCTCTACCCTAGTCTGGAAGACATCCGGCAATATCGTAATTTAACCTCGCTTGACTGGATTCTCGATTTGAATACGCTTGCCGGTATCGCACTCAGAGTAGGCCTGACCAACGAATACGATTCGGAGACTGAGTCAGGTATTAACAAAAATGATTTCAAATATACGGTGTCGCTGTCCTGGACGATGTAAGTACCGTCCTGCCATCTCAGGAATCTATTCAGTACGTGAACACATTGCTGCATGACCTTGAAAAACACCTAGAAAAAACAATGATAGCCGACCGGCACAGCTTGCGCCGGCTGGCCAGCGAACTCGGCAGGCAGGAACGGCCTGCCGAGTCAAAATTCGCTACCCTTAAAAAATCACTTCAAGACTCTTCTCTGCGTTATCAGCAACGACTGGAACATCGGCCTCAGCCGAAATTCTCAGCAGATCTGCCGGTCATTGAGCGACGCCATGAAATAGCCAATGCCATTGAATCTAACCAGGTGATCATCTTATGTGGTGAAACCGGCTCAGGCAAAACCACCCAATTACCTCAAATCTGCCTTGAATCTGGTCGAGGCGTTGCGGGCCTGATAGGTCATACGCAACCACGACGGATTGCCGCCAGAACGGTGGCAACGCGAATTGCTGAGGAACTGGACAGCCAGATAGGTGATGTGGTCGGTTACAAAGTTCGCTTTCATGATCATGTGAGCAGCGAACGAAGCTACGTCAAACTAATGACCGACGGCATCCTGCTTGCCGAAACGCAGACAGACCGCTTTCTCAATCAATACGATACGCTAATTATCGACGAAGCTCATGAACGCAGTCTAAATATTGATTTTCTGTTGGGTTACATCAAACAACTATTACCAAAACGCCCTGATCTCAAGGTCATCATCACCTCTGCTACCATCGATACCGAGCGTTTTTCCAAACACTTTGACAATGCACCTGTGCTGGAGATCAGCGGACG
>SKGV01000040.1 GCA_007117275.1 Methylophaga sp. | reverse complement strand
TGGCTGCCCGCGTTTCGTAAAACTCGGCAGTGCCGTGAGTTGACTCCCCAAGCAATACCAGTCGCTTATCAGCCATATCAGCGAGGATAGGTTGAAAGTCTTCAATGGTTTCAAAGCCACTGATCTGTTGACTCAATGCGCCAACTGAGGCGGTCATTAACGTCAGCGATGTCAATGCAAAAAACAAATGACGAATTAGTTTTGCTCGGGTGCTCATGGTCGCTCCTATTACGTGGATCGCCGCGATACTCGTGTTACGCCTATCTCAATAGCCTTGCGATATTAGCGCATACTGCTCACGCGCTAACTGGGTGGTTGTCAATCGCGGCCGGTCAACCAATATTCTGCCGTCAGCGTGTGACTTTGCCCGGGTGCAAGATGAACACTGTCACCCGCTGCATTGGCTGTCTCAACACAGACAAAGCGTTGATACGTATCATCGGCCATATCAGCAAGCTCGCTGGCTTTATGCCAGGGGTTCCAGACGACGGTAGTTTCCGAGCCATGACTCTCAATCACGATACGCCGATTAAGCGCGGTATCTTCAATGAACAGTTGTTCCGGAGAATGCAGATAGACCCGATCAGTTTCCTGGGTGAACCAAACATGATCATGCTGTAGTTTTTCATGAAAACTGTCGGTCTTATCGAGATAGTGATAATTATCCAGCCCTCGCAGCCAGACTCGCTCGATGTCGCCAACTAGGAAATAGGTATGCAAGGCCTGAGAAATCACAAACGTTTCTTTATCAAGGTTTTCAGTGATCAATGAGATTTTCAGGGTTTTGCCGATTTGAATCTCAATGCTCAATTTAAAATCCCAATGCCAGTGCTGCTGAAAATCCTTGTTGTTTGGCAAGGTCATCAAAATGGTGATTTGATCCTCATCATCCAAGGTCACAGCGTTGACCTGCCAGACGTGGTTTCGAGCAAAGCCATGGGCAGGTCGGCCTCTACCGGCTGGATCATCGCCAAACCAAGGCCAACATATCGGCACACCACCACGAATGGCTTTGCCGTTGCCATAGTGCGATTGCGGACTGAGAAACAGCATATCGTCAGCAGCCTCATGCGGCTGATAACTCAGAATCTGAGCACCGTAGGTATTAATAGTAGCTTTGGCATGATGGGTGGTAACGTTGATCATGACGCAGGCTTGGGGACCTTCGACAAACTGTAATTTACCGTCGATAGCAAACTTGGCGTTAAGATCGTGTAGCCATTTAGCCTGCTCAAACGAAAAGACGGGCAAGGCGCCCGTCTCATACGAATCTGACTGTTGAGCCATTAGTGCTGTACACCACCTTCACCGTGAACATGGCCGTGTTCGAGTTCTTCGGAGCTGGCTTCACGTACTTCTCGAATATCCACATCAAAATTCAACTCAACACCCGCCAGAGGGTGATTGCCATCAACTGTGACGGTAGCCTCAGACACCTCAACCACTGTGACCAGCACCGGACCTTGATCGGTTTCCGACTGGAATTGCATGCCGACTTCGACTTTTTCCACACCACTAAACAACTCTGCGGGGACTTCTTGTTTAAGCGCGTCATGACGCTCACCGTAGGCATTTTCAGGGGCAATTTTGGCGCTGACCTTATCGCCTGCCTGTTTACCAATCAGTGCATCTTCAAGACCGGGAATGATATTGCCCGCACCATGCAAGTATGCCAGTGGACCGGCCGCTTCACTGCTGTCGATGACAGCGCCTTCGTTGTTGGTGAGTGTGTAGTCGATAACAACCACCGTGTTTTCTGCAACTTTCATTAAAACTCCTTACATGTTTTGGATAACAGCTGCAGCATAATCACTACAACTCAGCGCATCGACGCCCACTGCATCAGCCAGATCGCAAGTCACTTTAGACGCTGCAATCGCACCAGATACGCCACTAACCACCAAATCAGCTGCTTCGAACCAGCCAAGATGGCGCAGCAGCATTTCAGCAGAGAGGATCAATGATGAAGGATTTGCCATGTTTTTTCCAGCCAAGGCGGGCGCAGTGCCATGAGTCGCTTCAAACATTGCAACAGCATCTGACAGATTCGCGCCCGGAGAAATACCGATACCACCGACCTGGGCGGCCAGCGCATCCGAAATATAGTCACCGTTAAGGTTAAGCGTTGCCACAACATCATAGTCTGTTGGGTGCAAAAGGATTTCTTGCAAAAAGGCATCGGCAATCGAGTCTTTGATGATGATTTGTTTGCCAGTATTGGGGTTGTTAATGACTTTCCATGGGCCGCCATTGAGTGGCTTGCCAGCAAATTCAGCGTCGGCCAGATCATAGCCCCACTGTTTGAAGGCACCCTCGGTAAACTTCATGATGTTGCCTTTGTGCACCAGCGTTACCGAATCGCGATCATTGTCGATGGCGTATTGGATAGCCTTGCGGACCAGACGCTCGGTACCTTCTTTGGACACTGGCTTAATACCGATACCTGAACTTTCAGGGAAGCGGATCTTGCTGACGCCCATGTCGTTTTGCAAGAAGCTAATGACTTTTTTGACCTCAGCGCTGTCTGCCGACCACTCAATACCGGCATAGATATCTTCAGAGTTTTCCCGGAAAATCACCATATCGATATCTTCGGGACGTTTCACGGGACTTGGCGTGCCCGGATAGTAACGAACCGGACGTTGGCAGACATATAAATCCAGTGTTTGACGCAATGCAACATTCAACGAGCGAATACCGCCACCGACTGGCGTCATCAGTGGCCCCTTGATTGACACAGAAAATTCGCGCAAAGCCTCAATGGTTTCTTCTGGCAGATAGGTATCATTGCCATACAGCTGTGTTGCCTTTTCACCGGCATACACTTCCATCCAAGCGATTTTTCGTTGCTCGTTGTATGCCTTGGCAACTGCAGCATCAATCACTGAAATCATCGCTGGCGTGATGTCCACCCCGATGCCATCACCTTCAATGAAGGGCACGATAGGTTGTGCTGGGACATTCAGTGAATAATCGGCATTCACACCGATAGTCGTCCCGTGACTCGGGACTTTGATATGCTGATACGCCATCTGAGGCTCCTCTGATAAAAACGGGCATTTTACATTAACCGCGCCACTGAGATAACCATGCCACGATTGCTTCTGCTGAATAAACCCTTTGATGTGCTGACACAATTCAGCGATGTGCAGGGTCGAAGTACGCTCAAGGACTATGTTGATGTGGTAGATGTGTACCCGGCAGGCCGGCTGGATAGGGATAGTGAGGGACTGGTGCTGCTGACCGACGATGGCCAGCTACAACATCATATCAGCGATCCGCGTCATAAATTAACAAAAACCTACTGGGTGCAGGTAGAACACATCCCTGACCAAACAGCGCTGGAGCAATTGCGCGACGGCGTTGTTCTCAAGGATGGCAAAACGCAACCGGCTCAGGTCCGCTTAATAGACGAGCCTGCCAATCTCTGGCCACGAACGCCTCCGGTCAGATTCAGACAAGCCATTCCAACCCAATGGCTGGAGCTTAAAATCACTGAAGGCAAAAATCGTCAGGTCAGGCGCATGACCGCGGCGGTAGGCTTTCCAACATTGAGATTGATTCGCTCTGCTGTGGGTCCATGGACAATAGATGGACTTGCTCCTGGACAATGGCGAGCAGTAACTGCAGAGGACGTGTTAAAATGGACGGATGATTTGGACACCCAGAAGCACCGTCGCGGTGGTTATCGAACAAAACCAGAAGTTTCTCATGGTCGAAGAGTTGATCAGAGGCGAAATGACGCTCAACCAGCCCGCCGGTCACCTCGAAGACAACGAAAGCCTGATTGAGGCGGCTATCCGCGAAACGTTGGAAGAAACTGCCTGGCAGGTAGAGGTTGAATCGCTCATCGGCATTTATCGTTGGCGCCATCCGGTTTCGACGGATACCTATCTCCGGTTTTGCTTCAAAGGCAAACCGATTCAACAATTGGATCAATCACTGGATGATGATATTCATCAAGCTGTCTGGCTCAGTGCCGATGAAATTCGCCAGTGCAGCGCCCAACATCGCAGCCCGCTGGTCAATGAGTGTATTGAGGATTATCTGGCTGGTCAGCACTATTCCCTTGATTTATTACACAACTAAAGATGTCCTCGAAACCTAAAGTCGTGGTCGGCTTGTCCGGCGGTGTAGATTCCTCTGTAGCCAGTTTGCTGCTCAAACAGCAAGGTTATGAGGTGGAAGGCCTGTTCATGAAAAACTGGGTCGACTTTGCTGATGAGAGCGAATGCACCATTGAAGAAGATCGCAAAGATGCCCAATCAGTAGCGGCGAAGGTCGGTATTCCGTTTCATGAAGCCAATTTTGCCATGGAATATTGGGACTACGTATTCAAACATTTTCTCGATGAATACACTGCCGGTCGCACACCGAATCCGGACATTCTCTGTAATCGCGAAATCAAATTCAAAGCCTTTCTTGATCATGCTATGGAATTAGGCGGTTATTTGATCGCCACCGGCCATTACGCTCGTGTGCGTGAAGTCAATGGCCAGTTCCAGTTGCTCAAGGGTCTCGATGCAAAAAAAGATCAAAGCTACTTTCTTTACACGCTCGGTCAGGCTCAACTGTCTCGCACCCTATTCCCGCTCGGTGAACTGCCCAAAACGCAGG
>SKGV01000164.1 GCA_007117275.1 Methylophaga sp. | reverse complement strand
GTGCGACCAGCGCAAATACGACGACCCGAATTTTGTCTCTGGACAACTTGCTTAATGCATCGGCGGCGACCAGACCCATTTCAAGCAAGAACAGGGCGAGAATGCCTTTAAATGCACTGGTATAGAGCACTGTGACCTCAGAACCATTCCTTGGGCCATACATAAAGCCAATAATCACGCCTCCAATCAATAGAATCACCCCACGGTTGGTCAAGGCTTCATGCAGCATTGCCGTCGGCGAACTTTGGATACCTTCACTGCTAAAACGACGAAATAGCAAAAGCGCAACTACAATGGCAGGCAATTCCAACAAGACCAAATAAAGTGTTTCTTGACCACCGATTACGAGTCGCTGGCTTTCAACATAGGCGAGTGCCACCGCAAACGTGCCGGCACTCACAGAGCCATAATGCGCTGCAAAGCTAGCGCTGTCAGCCAGACTCAAGCGAACAATTTTCAACAACAATGGGAACAAAATAAGCGGAATCAATACGCCAAGCATGGCGACCGCGGCCAGCTCCGGCACTAATGACCAACTGAGATTTCCATGCAGTGCCATGCCGCCCTTGAGACCAATAGTCAACATCAGCAATAAGCTAAGGACGTCATAAGCCTCTTTGGGGATGGTCAGATCAGATTTGACGACTCCCGCCAGTAATCCGAGCAGAAAAAACATCACAACAATATCTGGCATGTATTGAGCTTCCAATATGCAACGTGGTGCACTGTAGCGATTTATAGGCGGCAGAACAAGACACGTGTAGCATGGGTGCCAGTATCAATCAGGTAGTTTTTTGTTTCCTTAGGCCATTAAAACAGCAGCTTAGGTAACGGTTCAACGAGTTTTACTGGCGGTAAATGAACATGTTCGGCCAAGACGTTGCTGCGCCGAACCGCTGAGTGCTGCACGCGTCAGTGTATGTTGACCAAAAGCAATCGGGTCAAATCAGTGGCCAGCTGAGTGAGCGTCAGCGATTAAGCTTTGCCTGGTATCGTCAGTACATTAAAGCGTATTATCTTGGCTGCAAAAAAGACTGCGCTTGAGTGCTCCGACAACAGCAGCTTGCGACTCGGCCTTGGCTAGGATGCTTGCTCGTGATCTGATGTGTGTTAAAGCTGACTAAATCGCGATCTATGGCAAGTTTTAGGGGATTAAAACAATGAGTCAAACACGGCGAGCACATTACTTTCAACATGTCCCGTATGAAGGTCCGGCAGCGATCAAAGACTGGCTGGTTAAGCAACATTATCAAGTTAACAGCAGCCATTTTTATGGCGACTGGCAGTTGCCAGAGGTTGATAATATCGATTTGCTGGTGGTCATGGGTGGGCCAATGAGCGTCAATGATGAAGCTCATTATCCGTGGTTGAGGGCGGAAAAGCAGTTTATTGCTGAGATGATAAAGGCGGGTAAGCCGATACTGGGCATTTGTCTGGGTGCACAGCTTATTGCCTCGGCAATGGGTGCTCGCGTGTATGCCAACGCAGAAAGAGAAATTGGCTGGTGGCCGGTGACGGCAATTGATGCAGACGCCAGTGCCCTCACATTGCCAGCATCCTTAACTGTATTGCACTGGCATGGCGAAACCTTTGATTTACCCGCCGGCTCGAAGTTGTTGGCGAGTAGCAAGGCTTGCATCAACCAAGTTTTTCAGTCGGGTAAAAATATCATTGGCGTGCAGTTTCATTTGGAGTCAACCCAACACTCAGTTGACGCTATCATGCAACAGTCTCGTGATGATTTACGGCCAGATCGCTGGGTACAAACTGAACAAGAAATACTGGCGGGTTTTAGTAAGCACAGTTCTCAAAACCATCAGGCCTTGCATCACATACTGAGTTATCTAACCAAGGTCTAAGTTGCTGAATAGGCATGGCATCACTGATGTGACCGCAATGTAGCGCTCAGATTTCAAAGGCGGCAATCAGTGGTGCATGATCAGACAGGTTAGTCCAGCTGGCTCTTGGTGGTCGTACACAGAGCGTGGCTTCCAGACCGCGATAGTAGATGCGATCCATTTTCAACACAGGCAACCATGCCGGATAGGTGCGTGCGTGGCGATTATGCATGGCTCGGTAAGCTTCTCGGAGATCCAGTCGTTGGGCAAAGTGTTTTTCGGCCTGACCACGCCAGTCATTAAAATCACCGGCAACCACCAATGGTGCATCATGTGGCACATGGGAATCTATACGCTCACACAGGGTGACAAATTGACGCTTGCGTTCAATACCGAGCAATCCAAGGTGAATGCAGATGATGTGCAGTTGTTGATCAGTGCCGGGCACTTCAATTACGCCATGTAATAGGCTACGGCTGGCCCAGCTAAACGGTGAAACATTAATGTTTTCCCAGTGAATCAGTGGATATTTGCTGAGAATAGCGTTGCCGTGATGGCCAACGTTGTAAACCGCATTTTTGGCATAGGCAACATGCGGCCAGACATCTTGGGCCAGAAACTCGGAATGGCAACAATCCGGCCAATGCATCTGTGTTTGTTGGTGTCCGGTATGTTCGCCCTGGATTTCCTGTAACAGCATAATGTCCGCATCGGTCTGCACCAGCGCTTCACGCATCTCATGCAAAATAAACTGCCGATTTCCGGTGTTAAAGCCTTTATGCAGGTTGTAGGTCAGTATTCGTAGCTGCTGTTTTTGCATGTGCATCCCGGATGGGTAATGACAAAGACTGTTTCAGCCTAATGCTGTTAGTGCTTGTTCAGATATATCCGACAAGCGTGAAGCGTATCTTACTGCTGCCGACGTAGTTTGCGCCACAGTCTCCGAACTGCCTTGCGGCCATACTTGCGTTTGAAACTGACTTTGAAGTCGTAAATATAGAACGGCAACATGTGTTTAAAGCTCAGTTTTTGCGGTTTGAAACGCTGGCTGAAGTAGATGCTGAGCAACTGATGTCTGCCGTGCCAATGCAGCTTATTGCAGATACGCGCCAAATCAGACAAGCAATATTTAAAAGTGATGCCTTTATTGAAAAAACGTGCCCGGTTAATATCCACCAGCGTGAATTCAAGCCTGGCGTCGGCCTGTTTTTTCACCAGAATATTGCCACCGGCCAGATCCCGAAACCAAATGCCGCGCCCATGCAAATGCAGTAAAAATGTCGCCAGTTGTTGATAAGCATTCTTATCAGTGATGCCGGCAAATTCTGTGCGTCCTTCAGCAAACGCGGACAGCATTGCCCGTGCAGTGAAGTCGTAATCAACCCGCTCACAAATGAAATAGTTATTGAGCTGAGACTGGTCTCCGACTTTTTCAAAATACGCAATAGGTTTGGCGGTGGGCACATTACGACGCAACATTTCACCGGCTGCGTTCCAACTTCTGTGTGCTTTGGAAGGCTTATGTCGATCTAACAAGCGCTTGTGGGGGTGTATTTTCAGTGGTTTTTTGACAACCACCGGTTCACCGTCAATACCCGTCACTTTCCAGATAGCATTGCGCGCTTTACGCAGCAGGCTGAGTTCATCCGCTGCCGGCAGATTATCAGGGTGTAATTGCCTGCGAATCTGTTCCGCTTGTTCGACATTATCGGCAACAATCATGCCGCGCCAGTTGGCATCACTAATGACAAAATACTGCTTGTCCGGCCAATGCCTGTAGATATGCTCAACCCGAGCTGGCGCCGGATCAATGTGGATTGGCTGAGTACTTGCCCAGCGAAGGTATATGGGCGCTTCGGTAATGAGATCCGGTAACTGTGGCAAGGCTTCACCATCACGACTAAAGCAAGCAGCTGTCGCCAGATCGCTTGCTGAATACAGGTCACTCAGGGCAACGGCTCGACCATTGACCGTCCAAGCGGCATGAACTTGCTGCTGATCTTGCTGGAAAACATGTATTTCAAGCTGATTGGCTGTGTGCAATGGTCCCTGATAGACGCTACCTGGAATCAGACGATTGAATGCCTGCATTGCCTGAAAAGCCGGCCTGACTCTGAAATCAGTGACCTGCCCCGAAACACTCCGATAATGGGTAATGCGTTCTAGCTGCGGATAACTGCCAGTCCCATCATCAATCAGACCCTCACGGGCACAGATCAGCGGCCCCCAGTTGACCTGATTAAAGGCACCAGACGCCGCCAGTAATACGAAATAGCGCGACAGGTAGTCAGCCTGTTTTTGTTCACTATTGAGCAGTAGGCGTTCAATGCGTGGCAGTGTCCAGAAGGCCGCGGGTGTGACCAGCTTATTAACCCCGAAATGATCAGTAATTTTGCGCAGCAAGCGCGCTTTTTTGACCAAGTTAAAGCGTAGTCGGGTCGCCAATTGGATGCCGAGAATTCGGTGATCAAAGCGTTCCGGTTCCGTGACTCGTTCGCTGAACAGGTTGTTGGTATGAATATCCGGTGCTTGTCCAAGCGCCCGAAACTGTTTAAGCATGGCAATGTTATACAGCGGCTCAAAATCAGAAATATTCGGCCCGGCGATCAAAATGCCCTGTGCCGACAGGCAGCGCCAGGCAATATCCCAAGCATTAAAAAAACTTTGTGTATCGTAGCCTGCCCAACGGCGACGATTGCAGGTTGCGCCAATTTCTACTGCTGCGACCCGTTTGCCATAGCGACTGGCAATCATGTTGATAAACACCTGCCAGCGCTCTTGTGCAGCTTGTTGTT
>SKGV01000078.1 GCA_007117275.1 Methylophaga sp. | reverse complement strand
TGCTGCGCGATTAGTGGTAAATATTCGGGACTATTGCGCAGTCCTTGTCTGCCCGATAAAGGCATATCTGGTGCATCCGTTTCCAGGACAATGCTGGACAAGGGCAGTTGGGCAAAGATGCTGCGTAATTTATTGGCTCTGGGGTAGGTGAGTGCCCCACCCACGCCCAGACAAAAACCGAGTTGGATGTACTGCTCTGCTTGTTGCAGACTACCACTGAACGCATGCACGGAACCCCCTATGGGCCGGTATCTTCGTAACAATTTCAGCATTTCATCGTGTGCCTTGCGCACGTGCAGAATGATCGGTAAGTCATAGTTAACCGCCAGCGCTAGCTGTGCTTCCAGCAGTGAGATTTGTGCTGATTTGTCATGATCAGGTAGATAAAAATCCAAACCGATTTCACCAATGGCGACTGGCGCATAATGGTGAATGTAGTGCTCCAGTTGCGCGAGTGCATCCGCGGCGTGGTGTTTCATAAACATCGGATGACAACCCAGCGCGTAACTTAATTGATGGAATTGCTGAGACAGTGAGATCATATTCGGCCACTGCGCTACACTGACACCAGGCAAGACGATATGTGTAAGGCCTAATCGCTCACACTGTTGCAATACTGCTTGCCTGTCGTTGTCAAAGACCTTGAAGTCGAGATGACAGTGGCTGTCGATGAGTCTCAGCATGACAGATGGAGGAGAAGCAGATGGTATCTGATAACGAAAAAGCAGTCAGGCCACATGAGGTATTGATGTTCAACTTGGCGGTTTGTCATTTTTTATTACCTGCGATATTGTTTGGCACAAAGCAGCTCTGGCTGATTTTTACCATACCTATCTTGTGTTCGCTTGTCTTCATTGGCTGGATAGCCAAGCAAGCTGGTAGAACTGACCATGGTTCGCATTTGGTTAAAGCCCACTGGCAACTGACCTGGACGAGAAGCCAGTTCTTGATTCTGGGGTATTTTGTTGCGGTGGTGATTTTCTTGCTGGGCAGTTTTCTTATCGACCGACAGCCTGATGAAGCAATGCAGTTTATCCAGCGCTCTATTCTTGGCTGGTTTGCCTTGTTGCCATTATCCCTGACGATTATCGTATTGCTGATTTTTGAAGCCAGTGCCATGGCCCAGGCACGAAAAGGCATCATGCCCGGCGATATGAAGCTATAAGTTTACTGATCTGCATCAGCGACAGTTTGAAACAACACAGCACTGCTGCCCTCACCACGTGGGTCACTGGCTGCCTCAGTGAGACCACTTCGCTTGTCACGCACTACCACCTGCATATTGCCAAACTGACGATTCAACACATGAACCGTATGGCCTCGTTGACGTAAATCTGCTGCCGCAGATGTTGAAAACCCGGGAGACTCAAGCTGGATACGGTCGGGTAAAAATTGATGATGTAGCCTTGAGCGACTGACCATGCCTTGTGCGTTGTCACCTTCCATAAACGCCAGAGCGCCTTGCAACACCATGCTGATGATTCGACTGCCTCCCGGTGTGCCCAGTATTGCCACGCGGCTATCATTTTCAATAAAAGTAGGGGTCATGCTGGATAAAGGTCGCTTGTGCGGCTCGATGGCATTGGCTGATTCACTGACCAGCTCATAAGCATTGGCCGTGCCTGGTTGAACTGAAAAATCATCCATCTCATCATTCAAAAGCACGCCGGTGCCGGCAGCGACATAGCCCGAACCAAAGGGATAGTTAATGCTCAGCGTGGCAGCCACACGATTACCCTCAGCATCAATGATGGAAAAATGTGTGGTGTCCTGACCTTTGGTGGCAAAGGCATCCCACATTTGTTCACTATTACTGGCTTGGTAATGGTCAATATCTGTGATCTGTTGTTGCGCATGGGCCTGCGTGGTCAGGTGCTCGGGAATACCGACAAAGTCAGCATCTCCCAGATACAGGTTGCGATCTCGATACGCTCGACGCATCACTTCGGCCAAATAGTGATGTTGTTGTTGGGGGTTGGCGTGCTGATAACCAAGTAGTTCAAGTTGCTTGAGCATAGACACCAGCAATATGCCACCTGCGGAAGGTAATGCCGCACTGGTGATAGTAAAATCACCAATCTGCGCGTGTATCGGCTGTCGCTCGACCAGTTGATAGTTGGCTAAATCTTCAAGTGTCCAGATGCCACCATCGAGCTGGACTGCATCGACCATCATCTGAGCAACGGGGCCACGGTAAAAACCCTCTCGACCCTCACGGGCAATCCTTTCCAGCGTATTGGCCAAGTCTGTTTGAATAATCAGGCTGTTAAGTTCAGGCACTTCATTCTCATGGAGAAAGATTTTGGCTGCTGCGGGTGAGGCCCGCAGGGCGGCGAGTCTGAACTGGCTGAAGCGCTGATAGCGCGGACTGACGAGAAAACCCTCTCGAGCATGGGAAATGGCGGGTGCAAGCGTGACTTTAAGTGGTAATTGGCCATAGTGTTCGGCCAGATGATGCAATGCAGCAGGCGTGCCAGGAATCGCAGCCGATAGTGGCCCATCCAGTGACCATTCGCGCACCACCTGGCCTGCGTCATTGAGATACATATCTCGATGAGCAGCGCCCGGAGCTGTCTCACGACTATCAATCATGATTTGCCGGTTGCTGCTTTGCTGATGTAGTAACCAGAATCCGCCACCACCAAGACCAGAACCTGCAGGCTCGACCACGGCCAATGTTGCCGTTACAGCAATTGCTGCATCAAAGGCATTGCCACCTGCTTGCAGAATAGTGATTCCAGCCTCTGTGGCCAGTGGATGAGCAGAAGCAACAGCAGCATTTGCCGGTGCTGCATGAGTGGCTGTGGCACCGAACAGTAGCTGGCTGCATAGCAGCAGCCCTATCAGCGTTGAATGTTCAAGATGACTGTTTGTTATGCTGCGCGGCGCGATCGTGTTCTTTGCGTTGCAGCTTTTGTTGCCGGTGCTGTTCGGCAATCTTGCGAGTTTCCAGCCCAATGTGCGCTTCACCGCGTTGCCGAGCCAATTGGATTTGATGCTCACGCTCGGCGAATCGGGCTTTTTGTTCATCTGTGGTTTTGTCATAGCAATGTGGACAACTTACACCCTGCTGATATAGCGGACTAAGCTTGTCATGTTCGGTAATAGGTAATCGGCAGGCGTGACATTGATCGTAGTCACCTTTTTGCAGTTGGTGGTTGACCGTGACACGATCATCAAACACAAAGCATTCACCCTGCCAGAGTGATTCCTCTTCGGCAACATCTTCAAGGTATTTGAGAATGCCACCCTCAAGATGAAACACTTCTTCAAAACCTTGCTCCTTGAGGTAGGCCGTGGATTTTTCACAGCGAATACCGCCAGTACAAAACATCGCGACTTTTTTGTGTTTTTCGGGATTGAGATGTTGCTTCACATATTCTGGAAACTCACGGAAGCTATCCGTGTCTGGGTTTACTGCATTTTTGAAAGTGCCCACCTGAAATTCATAATCATTACGGGTGTCCACCAGTAAAACATCGGGATCACTAATCAGTTGATTCCAGTCCTTGGGTGTGACATAGGTGCCGACCACGCGATTAGGATCGATGCCTTCGAGGCCCATGGTGACAATTTCTTTTTTCAGTTTGACCCGACTTCTCAGAAATGGCGGCGTATCTGTGAAGGATTCCTTGACGCTCAGCTCGGCAAGCTCCTGATGGCTGCGCAACCAGTCCAGCAGTCTGTCAATGGCTGGTCTGGTGCCCGCCACCGTCCCATTAATGCCCTCTTTGGCAAGTAGCAATGTGCCGCGAATTTCATGTTGAAGCATCAGCTCAAGTAAAGGCTGGCGTAGCGATTGATAGTGCGGGAGAGTGACAAATTTATACAGCGCACACACGACAATATTGGACATAAACTGACTCGTTAAACGATGAATTTTGGCTACTATTTTACCGACATCAGTGTTACTTGTCGCGCCTCACGGCCACCGCCGTTGTGTGCAAAGCCCAAGCTATACCACTCAAGTGTGTGGTCGGCGATGACGCAGTAACAGCCAGATAAAGAAGGGGCCACCGAGCATGGTCGTGATAACCCCGACTGGCAATTCGGTAGGAGCAATCACCAATCTTGCCAGCGTGTCGCACAAGATCAGAAAACCACCACCAAACATCAAGCTTGCCGGGATCAACCAACGATGATCATGACCAATCAACAATCGACAAATATGTGGCACCATCATGCCGACAAAGCCAATCGGGCCACACAGTGCAACGATTGCACCCACGCACATAGATGTTGTGAAAAACAAAAGGTATCGCACGGCTTTGACCGGTACGCCTCGGCTGAGTGCAATATCATCGCCGGCACTGAGCAGATTAAGTTCTCGGCCGAGCAGTAGGATGACCGCCGCAGTGATGAGCACGAACGGAAGTAATTGCCAGATTTCGTAATAGCCAACAATGGTCAGACTGCCCATTAACCAGCGAATGATTTGAAAGGCATCGGCCACATTGCTAAGGTATTGAATCAACAGGATCACGCTGGAAAAGAAAAAACTGACAGCGACCCCGGTCAGTAGCAATGTTTCGCCAGAAAAGCCATAGCGAAGATGGCTAATGCCATACACCAGACTGATGGCAAGCAGTGCGCCAGCGAATGCAAATAAGCTGGCGCCCGTGATGCCCAGAAATGAAAAACTGATGCCGAGAAATACGCTCAGTGCCGCGCCCAATGACGCACCACTGGCCACGCCTAGGGTAAAGGGGGTTGCCAGAGGGTTGTGAAACATGGCCTGGAATACCATGCCACACAGTGCCAGTCCACATCCGGCAATAAATGCAAACAAGGTTCTCGGTATACGAATATCATGGAGTATGGTCTGGCGTATCTCCTGATCAACGCCCTGCAAGCCCACAAAGGGGCTGAACACTAATATCAGCAGGCTGCCCAAACTGATCAATAGCAGACACCAGTGCTGTCGGCTCATGATTCGTCCGCCAATGCCAGCAGACGACCGGTTTGTGGATGCCGGACAAAGATAAAATTCTGCTGATAGAGATCCTGTAGTCGTTGTGTTTCCATGAACTCACTGGCCTCGCCATGCCACATCATCTTGCCTTGATGGAGTGCTAAGATATGCTGGCTATGCTGACTGGCATGGTTGATGTCATGTGTGACTTCGATGATGGTCATGCCATGCTGCTGATTTAAGGTTTGTAGTAACTGATGCACTGCAACTTGATGATGCGGATCAAGAAAAGTCGTCGGCTCATCGAGCAATATCAGTGGAGATTGTTGCGCCAGTGCTGATGCAATCATCACCCGCTGTAACTCACCGCCGCTAAGCGTATTGCATTGCCGGCAGATGAATTCAGTGGTGTGTGTAGTTGCCAAGGCCTGTTGCACGGCTGCTTCATCACTGGGCTGCCATTCGGAAAAAGGGTGGTGGTAGGCATATCGCGCCATGCGAACAAACTCTAGCACCGTAAATGCCAAGGATTGTGTTTGCACGGCCTGCGGAACATAGCTGATTTGTCTTGCCAAGGCTCTGCGTGGATAACTGTGCAGTGCTTTTCCGTTGAGTATCAGTTCGCCAGCGCTAGGTTGGAGCATGCCCATCAGGCAGCGAATCAAGGTGCTTTTACCCGAACCATTGGGGCCGACAATTGACAGATAATCACCTTGTGCAACACTGAAGGTTATGTCAGTCAGCAGTGTTACCTGTTCTATTTTGCAGGCAAGTTGTTTGCTTTCAATCAGCATCCGCTGTCCATGGCAATTGGGGGTGAATCAGTCGGGCCAAATGTTCCAGCAAGTCTATCACGCCAGGACCAGGAATCACTGCGTAACTGGCTTCAATCAGATGCAGTTGATCATTGCGAATAGCCTTGACTTGGGACAGTTTTTGCCAATGTGCTTGCATGATATCCAGGTTGAAAGGGTGCTGACTGCTGGCAGGGTAGAGATCGATAATGATGTCAGGGTTCAGCCTGAGAATACCCTCAGTGCTCAGGGACGGCACCGGCACGCGCTGATCCTGATAACTGTTGTGTGCACCGGCAAGTGTGAGTAAGTCGTTATAAAAATCCTGTTGCCCGGCGACATAGATTTGACCGAACTGTTGTTCGCTGGCGCCGGCATGTGCAATTGCCAGTATCACCGATGGCCTGTCTTGATTTACCGTCATTGCCTGCACGTGTTCGATACGGGCTTGCAGCGATGTCATCAATTGCGATACCTGATCAACAGTACCGGTGTTGCTGGCAATAGCGTGCATCGATGTCAAAATGCCATCCAAAGATGTATGGTTAACCGGCAAGGTATTGATCCCCAGTTGTTGCAGCTGTTGCACCACTCTTTGCTGGCGTTCCAGCAATATCACCAGATCGGGTCGCATCGAGACAATCGCTTCTAGATTTGGATCAAGATACGCACCGATAGTAGGTTTTGGCGCCGCAGTCTCTGGAGTGCTGCAAAAATCAGTCACGGCAATCAGTTGATCAGCAAGGCCTATGCTGTAGAGCGTTTCGGTTATACTCGGAGCCAGACTGATAATGCGTTGAATCTCAGCATCATCAGCCTTGACCGCGTCGCGCCCGTTTGACTGATGACTGGCAACGATCACGAGATAAACAAAAATAGCGATGAACACTGACAAGGGCCAGTAGCGGCGCATTGATTGGGTTTCCTGAAACAACAAACAGTGAATGTGCAACGAACTATAAACAAGAGCAGCCAATGAAACAAATCAGGCAAACAATGCAGCATGCAGAACAGTTGTTCTCAATGACAGAGATTGACCAGCAGATTTCACGACTTGCCAAGCAGCTAAACCGTGATTACGAAAGCTTGAATCCGCTGGTGTTATGCGTCATGAACGGCGCTGTTGTTACCTTAGGGCATTTGCTGCCCAAGTTGACGTTTCCGCTGCAATTAGATTACATCCATGCCACGCGTTACTGCGATAAACGGATTGGCGCTGATCTGGTGTGGCAGTCACGACCGACTAGCGAACTGAACGATCGGCATGTGCTGTTGATTGAGGATATTTTTGATGAGGGATATACCCTAGATGCCTTGCGCGCATTTTGCTTGGAAGCTGGCGCCAGCTCGGTGCGCTGCCTTGCTTTGGTCAACAAACTTCATGATCGAAAACAGGCACAGTTGCCTGAGTATTTAGGCTTGGAAGTGGCTGATCGCTATGTATTTGGTTTTGGTATGGATGTGGACGGATACTGGCGTAATGCGCCTGGCATCTTTGCTGTTCGGGAGGATTCGTGACGCAGTTACTGGCAATCATTGGTGGCAGCGGTTTTTCTGAGTTACCAGAGTTTGAGTTAATCGCTCGGCATGACATAGAAACGCCGTTTGGCTCACCTTCAGCCCCCGTGATGGATGGCCTGTTGAATGGCCACAGAGTGCTGGTGTTGGCCAGACACGGGCTCACACATCAGTTCGCACCACACACAATCAACTACCGAGCTAATCTGTGGGCCCTGCATTCCTTGGGAAGTACTCAAATTATTGCGGTGGCGGCAGTCGGCGGCATTCATGGTGATTGCTCGCCCGGAAAACTGGTGCTGCCAGACCAGATCATTGACTACACATGGGGCCGTGAGTGCAGTTTTTTTACTGAGCAATTCAGTGCCGATAAGCATATTGACTTCAGTTGGCCTTATGACGCGCAGCTTCGTAATGAACTCAGCAATGCGGCGCAAATGTGTGAGCTTGAGATGCGTAACACGGGGACTTATGGTGCAACACAGGGGCCGAGACTTGAAACGGCAGCAGAAATTACCCGAATGGCTCGGGATGGTTGTGATTTGGTCGGTATGACAGGTATGCCAGAAGCGGCATTAGCAAGAGAGTTGAATGTGCCCTATGCCTGTTGTGCAGTGGTTGCCAACTATGCCGCTGGCTTGTCAGATAAAGCCTTGTCGATGCCAGAAATCGAACAGACCTTGGCCGAAGCAATGGATCAGGTGTATCGATTGATTAACTGCTACACACGCAGCTATTCAGCAGGCAGTGAGAAGCTTTCTGGTGATTGAACTGCCGCATCAGGCGCATCTACTGGAGTAAGTTGCAGCAAAGCGCCGAACTGTGGGTGATCAAAATAATGCAGTTGGCCGCTTCTGATTCTGCGTGATTCTTTTAAATTAGGATTACGCGGGCCGCTGAAGCTGGCGGATGACAGATTATCCGTGTCAGGTAAGATTTCGGAGCCCGAATTTTGCATAAACCAGAGATCAAGGTCGGCATGCAGAAACGTACCTCGACGCAGTCTGATTTGGCCATTGATAAGGTTATTCTCGGAGATGACAGCGACTGCCTGCGATTGTCTGGGGCCCAGAATAGGTTGTTGCCAAGCAAGGTGGGTGTGAACTTGGTAAACGGACGCGCGACGCAGCCTGTCTGCAATTGAAGTTAAGTGTTGCGGGCTGGCAGGTTGAATGCGATTGTTGTGGGTATCCACAGTCAAAGGCGCTGCGTCTTGGATCGGCATGGCTGGTGAAGCTTCGCTATTGGTGGGCGACAGATTCTCGAAAACAACCAATTCTACTTGGTACCATTGTTGACCATGGGCTACAGAGAGTCCAGCGAGCATGAGCCAGATCATCAGCAGTGAGCGTAAAAGTAACATCAGTTTGGGATCGCTTGTCGCAGTTGTCATCATGCTATTGTCTATTGTGAACACATAAATGTCCAAGTTTTCTCTGGAAGCTGCTTTCGCTGTTTATCTTGACCGTATCAATTCACCATAAAGCGATTATTCATGACAGATTTTTTTACCACTGGGCTCACCACTGAGCAGTTTTTACGAGAGTATTGGCAACAAAAACCCTTGCTGATCAGGCAGGCATTTAAGCAGTTTCAGTCACCCATCAGCCCAGCTGAGCTGGCCGGATTTGCTTGTGAAGATGACGTGGAATCGCGGCTAATCCGTTTTCAACCACCGCATACATGGTCCTTGCAACAAGGCTCGTTTGATGAAGATGTGTTCGCCGACTTGCCCGACCATAATTGGACGCTGCTGGTGCAGGACATGGATAAACACATGCCTGCACTGGCTGAAATACTTGATTATTTCGACTTTGTCCCCGATTGGCGACTGGACGATTTAATGGTGAGTTATGCGGTTAAAGGTGGCTCGGTAGGGCCACACACTGACAGTTATGATGTGTTTTTGCTGCAGGCAATGGGGCAGCGTGAATGGTCAATCAGTGCGCAAGCGATGCCTGATGTTAAATGCGTGCCGGGAAGTGAGCTGAGTGTCATTGCCGATTTTGAGGTTGCTCAGCGATGGATACTTGAGCCGGGTGATATGCTGTATTTACCCCCACATTATGCCCATCATGGCATTGCACTGGATGACTGTATGACCTTCTCGGTAGGTTTTCGCTCGCCTGATGTGCTTGAGATCATGGAGGCAATGCTCGAGGAAATGTTCCAGCCTGACGGGGTAAAGCAGCACTATACGGATGCAGCACGTCCAGTTAATCAGCAACGCTATGCAATGTCTGAAGTTGATATCACGGCGATGAAAGCATTTTTTCAAGCTAAGCTGGACAGTCAGCCACAACGCTTTGCGTCCGCTGTGTGTCGTTTGCTCACTCGGCCAAAAGCAGTAGTTGAAGTGCATGCGCAAGACTGGCTGATGGCATCGGCGCGGGATTCATCTTCGGCGACTAGCCAGCAGCAATTTCGGCGTAATCCATATCTCAGGGCGCTTTGGCATATCGTCAGTGACGAGGTTCAACTGTTCATTGCCGGCGAGGCTTATCTTTTACCGCTGCAAGCACAGGAACTGTTGGCCTCAGTTTTGAACAAGACTGTCATTGAGTTTGATGAGTATCAACAGATTTGCAACTCAGCTCAGAGCAGGGCCTGTATGGAAATACTTGAAGAGGCGGGTTTATTTACCTGGAAATAAATGATGTCAGGCGCTTGGAAATCGTCGTTTGAACGAAGTGTGATGGCATTTGCCACAGGGCGGAACGCGTCCGGTTTTTTTAAAATGGATTTCATTACCACAGTGGTCACACACCAGCGTGCCAATCGTGCTGATCTCGCCAGTATGGTAAGTCTGGTAAGCATTGGCCTGTGCAGACAGGCGATCCAGTTCAAGACGGGTTTTGTCAGCAACCTTGGCGAATAAATCCAGCGCCCTCTGCTCGACCAGTTGCAAGTCAAAGTTCAGCCAGCTGCTAAACTCGTGACCAGTTTTTTGCAGATAGTTTGCGGCTTCATGAAGATCTCGTTCGATGTAGGCAGCTATCTTCTCAGCTTCTTCGGCGGTGACTTCTTGGAGGTCTATCGCTTGTCGCTTGGCTTTTTCTATAGTTTTCTGCATCACGGGCAGCGCTTGGTGTTCTGCATTATCAAGCAGCTGATGGACGCGTTCTATCATCTTGTCATAGGCGTCACTGAGTTTTTTTTCCCATTGTTCTTGGTTCATCAGATTATCCCTTTATGTAGCAAGTGTTTTGGGTTAACTTAGCACGAAACATGATTTTGGAGGAAACCATTTTGCAGACTTCTCGTCGTGTATACCTGGTGGGGATGCTGATGTGTGTCGCGTTATTATTGGCGGCTGCATATTTTCAGCATATATTGCTGCTCGAACCGTGCCCTTTGTGTATTTTGCAGCGGTTGATGGTGATGGTAACAGGGGGGGTGTTTCTGCTGGCATTCCTACACAATCCGCGCGGGCTGGCTAATCGTATCTATGGTGGCTTGATAGTGATTTCAACTATGATAGGTGCGGGCATATCAACTCGTCATGTCTGGTTGCAGAATCTGCCGCCAGAGCTAGTTCCGAGTTGCGGACCGGGCTTGAACTTCATGTTGGAAAATTTCCCACTCAGGCGAACCATCGAGCTGGTATTTCGAGGCTCTGGCGAATGTGCTGAGGTGGATTGGTCTTTGCTGGGATTGACTATTCCAGCATGGACGCTGATAGCGTTTGTGGTGCTGGGAGTATTGGGGTTAAACCGATTATTGAGTCAGTCACGCGGTCGGAGGATGTTTTCTGACAAATTTTAGAGCGCGGTGCTGAATTACTGGCCGCTAGATCGGCTGAGAATGGCGGTAGCTATCAGCGCGCGCGATAAACGATGCGACCCTTACTCAGGTCATAAGGCGTTAACTGAACAGTGACCTTGTCGCCTGTCAAAATACGAATGTAGTTTTTACGCATTTTTCCAGAAATATGCGCAGTCACAACGTGACCATTTTCCAGCTCAACACGGAAGGTTGTGTTGGGCATGGTATCTATGACAGTGCCTTCAAACTCGATATGATCTTCTTTGGCCATGTAGGTTAACGATTCGCAGTTAGAAAAAAGAGCCCATTCTGCCGTAAAAGAATTGATTATTCAAAATTTTTATCGGCTGACTGCCATTGCCCTTGAAGATACTGCAATCCGGAAAAGCGGTTTTTGTAGCGCATTTTACTGCTGGCTTCAATCCAGTAGCCTAGATATAGCCAGGACAACCTCTGATGTCGTGCCAGTTCAATCTGTTTCAGAATGGCCAGTGTGCCAAGACTGCGGCTGGGTATTTCCGGATCATAGAAGGTATAAAAGGCTGAAGCCGCATCAGCGACAAAGTCAGTGACCGCAACCACCACCAGTTTCTCTTTCAACCTCAGCTCAACAAAAGCGCTATCGCTCCAGTAACTGGTGAGAAATTGGCGATATGACTGCTCTGTCGGGTTGTCCATCCCTGCACCCGGATGCCGAATCTTCTGATATCGCACATAGAGTTCAAAGTGTTCTTCGCTAAAGATTGCTGGGCGAATATGCAGCGTAATGTCTGAATTACGGCGTAAACATCTTCGTTGAGTACGATTAGCCTGAAAAGCGCTCAAATCAATCCTGACTGGAATACAGGCCTGACAGGCTGGACAGTGAGGGCGATACATGTGGTCGCCGCTTCGCCGGAAACCATGCTGAATCAACTGACTGTAGAGTGCGTTGGTAACCGGCTTGCCTGGGTCAGGAAATATGTTTCGTGCAAGACGATCGTCCAGATAGGCGCAGGGATGTGGCTGATCTTGGTAGAAATCAAGACTCATAGATGTGGTTGCTTGTGTTTTGCATCGTTATCCCTCGGCACTAATCATGGGGCTCGATTGGGTTGTCCCGTATTTTTGTGTTGCACTTTATAGGCATTGTTCACATGTGTCTGATGTTAATCAGCGATAAAACGAGGCAGTGATATCAGCGTCTAACTGCCACTGTGTCGGTACTGATAATGTTGTCAGTATTTGCAGTTGATCGACAAATACTTGCCGAGGAATGTTCTCGGCTCCCATGCGCTGCAGATGGGGCGAGTACATCTGGCAATCGATCATTGGAAAACCCCAACGACGAAGTTGCGCAGATAAAATTGCCAGAGCCACCTTGGAGGCGTCTCGTTCAGCACTGAACATGGATTCACCAAAAAATACTCTACCGATTGCAACGCCATAGAGACCACCTACCAGTCTTCCAGATTGCCAGCATTCGATACTGTGCGCATAACCGCGTCGATGTAATTCCTGATAGGCCTCAATCATTGAGTCATGTATCCAGGTGCCAGGGTCATTACTCGCTTCACTGCGTGGCGCGGCACAGGCCTCCATCACCCCAGTAAATGCCTGGTTCAGAGTCAAATCAAAGCGTTGTTGGCGGATGGTTTTGCGCAAACTTTTGCTGACGTTGATCTTGTCGGTATAGAGCACCATGCGTGGGTCTGGGCTCCACCAAAGCACAGGATCTTGTCGATTGAACCACGGAAAGATACCTAACGTGTATGCAGCAATTAGTCTGCTTGGAGATAAGTCACCACCTGCCGCCAACAAGCCGTGTTCTGTGGCGTGTTCCAATGACGGAAATGCACTATCTGGTTGATCTGTAAGCCAAGTAATTGCCATGAGTTAATCGATGAGTGGTGGATTTGCTTGTTTGGCTCGCAGTTGTGCCATAGTGTATTTTTGCATCGTTTCTTGCTAGCTTGCGTCAATGGCCTGTTGGGTGTGTCTAATTTGTCTAGCCAGATCTGAAAATACCAGCGTTACCTGACTGCTTGCCGAGTGAACAGCTTCGATCATCAGGCACTGCAGTCTGCTGATTGATGATGACCTTCTGATGATTACGGCTGAGGCAATACGAATTATATCGCCTCACGACCTGAAAATGCATGAGACAGTGTGCCACTATCAACATACTCAAGCTCACCGCCAAGAGGGATGCCATGCGCCAGTCGAGTCACTTTAATGTGTCTCGAACGGACCAATTCACTGATGTAGTGTGCTGTTGCTTCACCCTCAACCGTTGGGTTAGTAGCTAGAATGACTTCTTCTAGTTCACCGGTATCCAGCCAGTTTAATAATTTCGGAATACCCAGTGCTTCCGGGCCGATGCCATCAAGTGGTGACAGATGTCCAGACAATACAAAGAATTGTCCTTGATAATGCGTTGCCTGTTCGATAGCAATGACATCACTGTGCATTTCGACGATACACAACTGATCTTGTCGGCGTTGCGGATCGCTGCAACGCTCGCATAATGTCTGTTCGCTCAAAATCTGGCAGCGTTGGCAGGGCTGTACCTTGGCGAGTGCCTGAGTCAGAGCTTCGAGCAACCGCTGAGCACCGTCACGCTGTTTGTCGAGTAGATGAAATGTCATACGTTGGGCCGATTTTGGCCCGACACCCGGCAAACACCGCAGTGCCTGCATCAGCTCATCTATACTGTGACCTAAACGTGTCATCGTTTAGCTTTCAGAAAGGCAGTTTCATGCCAGGAGGCAGCATAGTTGACATCCGCTCCTGAGTGGTTTTCTCGACTTGACGGACTGCGTCATTGACCGCGGCAGCGATCAAGTCTTCAAGCATGTCCTTTTCGTCCTCAAACAAGGCCTGTTCAATGTTGACGCGCTTCACATCATGCTTGCCAGTCATGATAATTTGAACCATGCCACCACCGGCTTGTCCTGTGACTTCAATATTGGCCAACTCTTGTTGGGCTTTTTCCATATTGGCCTGCATCTGCTGGGCCTGTTTCATCAGATTACCTAAACCGCCTTTCATTTCGGGCCTCTCAGTGATTCAAAGGTTTGATTGTGCTATCGATTATACGGGCATTAAAGACTTTTTTGACCATGCCAACAACCGGGTCATTGTGAATGGCATCTTGGGCCTGTTGTTGCCGTGACGAGTCATGTTCGGCGCGCTCAATAGCCAGTGTGGTGGATGTTTGCGGAGCATTTGCTGGCTCGGCAAAGACAATTTCAACCGCCTGATTAAGCTGCTTGCTCACGGCCAGCTGCAGACGCTGGCGGGCTTTATCGGTAGCAAGATGTGCCAGTTCGGCCGCCAAACTTAGTTCAATTCGCTGCCCATCAAAGCTGAGTAACGCACAGTTATCTGCAAGTTGACGACTAATGGCGGATAACTTGAGCTGGCCGACAAGGCTGGTCCAGTTTTCGGCAGACACGCTCAGTGGTGCTGGTGTTAGGTCAGTGGCTGGATCGGGTGTCTGATTGCTTGAATCAGGTGGTGCGTGGGCAGGCTCCTCTGCGACACTGTTTGGCGCATTGGTGGCTCTAGCAGGCTCAACTTGAATTGAAGTTGCATGATGATCGTGTGAGTCTCGTTGCCGCGAATCTGCCTGTGCAGCAGCTGGCACCTTTGATTCAGTCGCTTGCGACTTTTTTAGCGGCACCTCTCTGTCTGGTAGTTGAGTTTGCATCGGCTGAAAACTCAACATGCGCAGCAATGTCATTTCAAAGCCACTGCGAGATGATGCGGCGTATGGCAAATCACGCTTGCCATGCAAGGCGATTTGGTAAAGCAACTGGATAGTTTCAGGGCTGAACTGTTGTGCCAACTCTTGAAAAGCAAGCGCACCATCGTCGCTGCTGGCAGTGTCAGGAATCATTTGTAAGGTCGCAATGCGTTGCAGAGCCATCAGCAGCATATCAAGCACGGTAGTGAAGTCTCGGCCCAGTGCCGCCAGTTCGCTTATCTGTTGCAGTAATGCTTGACCATCTTGCTGTGCCAGCGCCGTGAGCAAATGATGCAGATGCTCACTGGAGATGCTGCCGAGCATTTGATGGATAATGTCACTACTGACAGTGCCACCGGCAAAGGCAATTGCCTGATCCAGCAAGCTGAGTGCATCACGCATGCTGCCGTCGGCTGCTTGAGCTAGAGAAAGCAGAGCCTCTGCTTCAAAGGCAATGTTCTCTTGCTGCAAAATACTGGCAAGATGATCGGCGATTTGATCCACCTCGAGTCGACGCAAATTGAATTGCAGGCAGCGCGATAGAATCGTAACGGGTAATTTTTGCGGGTCGGTAGTTGCAAACAGAAACTTCACATGCGGCGGCGGCTCTTCTAGCGTTTTTAGCAAGGCATTAAAGCTACTGGTCGACAACATGTGTACTTCATCGATCAGATAGACCTTGTAACGGCCTCGATTGGGCGCGTATTGCACGTTGTCGAGCAGTTCACGGGTATCATCGACTTTGGTTCGAGACGCCGCATCCACCTCGAGCAGATCAACAAAACGACCACTGTCGATTTCCAGACAGCTTTGGCATTGTCCACACGGAGTCGAGCTGACCCCTTGTTCACAGTTGAGTGATTTGGCAAAAATTCGGGCGAGTGTTGTTTTGCCGACCCCACGCGTCCCGGCAAATAAAAAGGCATGATGCAGTCTGTTTTGATCTAGACCATTAACAAGTGCACGCAATACATGCTGCTGTCCGACGACTTCAGCAAAGGTTTTCGGTCGCCATTTGCGAGCCAGCACCAGATAACTCATCTTCGCCTGCTTCACTCCGGATCGGAAATATTAGGTGGTGGACCCATGCCAGCCTGATCCCGGCACCCGAGTCCGAAGGCTCCGCTGCTCCCTTCCGGGCCTGACGGGGTCACCAACATATCGTCGCGGGGAGACCAACACGGGCCACCATTGAAGACAGCATTGTATGCCTTATTGGCCATGAATGCCATCTTGAGCTTTTTGCTAAATTCAGCTAATTGTCCTTCGAAACTGATTTGGCGATCGTTTTACGCAGATGGTACTTGGCTGGAGCACACTGGATGCCGAGGCACAAAAACAGCATTGTCGAAGGGGTGGGTTTTATGGGGGGGGGGAGCAACTTTCAGGTTGTCACTGGTTGAATTAGATTTATAGATGGCGGAGAGGGAG
>SKGV01000062.1 GCA_007117275.1 Methylophaga sp. | reverse complement strand
GGATGGGGGAGAAACACCCTGACCCGAAAACTTAAAGAGAATTGAGATTAAGGCTTGCTAAGGCAATAGCCGCTATGTATAATTTCGAGCTTAGTCAGGTGCGGGGTGGAGCAGCCTGGTAGCTCGTCGGGCTCATAACCCGAAGGTCGTTGGTTCAAATCCAGCCCCCGCTACCAATTAAGTGATCAGGGACCCCTCAATGGGGTTTTTGTTTTTGTAGCGATTAAATTGGGCCGATGGCCCTTTTTTTTTATGTATTGGCGATGGTTATGGCGGTCACGGATCAAATCGAACAACTCATTGAGGCGCCGATCGAGTCGCTCGGTTACGAGCTCGTGGGCGTAGAGTACATTCAGGGCGGTCAATCGCCCGTTTTGCGTGTGTACATTGATTCATCACAAGGAATCAATATCGAAGACTGCGAACGCGTCAGCCATCAGGTCAGTGGTGTTCTTGATGTTGAAGATCCAATCAAACAAGCCTACGCACTGGAAATTTCATCTCCAGGATTTGACCGCCCTCTGTTCAGGGCACGGGATTTCGAGCGCTTTGCCGGTGCACAAGCCAGGATCACCATGAAGCTGCCGGTACAGGGACGACGGAATTTCAGAGGCATTCTCCAAGGCTTTAGAGATGGTGAAATATTGATTGAGGTTGATGAAGAAGTCTACGCACTTCCACTCGGCCGGTTAGCCAAAGCAAGACTTGTTGCCTGAAAAAAGCGTATTATATGCGGTTAATGAAAAAACTTGGATTGGACACGCTTGATGTGATGATCCACTGGGGACGTGATGAACAATAAAGAAATATTACTAGTTGTGGATGCCATGTCTAACGAAAAAGGCGTGGCTAAGGAAGTTATTTTCGAAGCTGTAGAAGCAGCCCTTGCAATGGCTACGCGTAAACGCCACGAAATGGAAATCGATGCTCACGTTGCCATTGACCGCATAACAGGAGATTACGAAACCTTTCGACAGTGGCTTGTCGTTGAAGACTCAGAAGAAGCGCTCGAATCACCCGAAATCGAAATCACACTGACAGATGCACTAAAAAAAGATGCCAGTGTAGAAGTCGGTAGTTACATCCGTGAGCCCATGGAGTCAGTCGAGTTTGGCCGTATTGCGGCTCAAACTGCCAAACAAGTGATTGTTCAGAAGGTGCGCGAGGCAGAGCGTGCCCAGGTGGTTGAGCTGTATCGTGAAAAACTGGGTCAAATGATCCATGGAACTGTCAAGCGTGTTGAGCGTGGCAATGTAACGCTGGATCTGGGTGCCAATGCCGAGGCATTGTTGCCAAGGGAAGAAATGATTCCTCGCGAGAGCTTTCGTTCTGGTGATCGCATTCGTGGTTATTTAAAAGAGATTCGTCCAGAAGGTCGCGGTCCGCAGCTGATCATCAGCCGTGTATCTAAAGAACTACTCGTCGAGTTGTTCAAACTGGAAGTGCCAGAAATTTCCGATGGACTGATAGAAGTGAAAGGTGCTGCACGTGACCCCGGCCTGCGTGCCAAGATTGCCGTGTTAGCGCATGAATCACGTATCGACCCGGTGGGTGCCTGTGTCGGTATGCGAGGCTCACGTGTTCAGGCGGTGACTAACGAGCTTGCCGGTGAACGCGTAGACATTATTTTGTGGGATAAAGATCCGGCTCGATTTGCCATCAACGCGATGGCACCCGCAGAAGTTCAGTCCATAGTTGTCGACGAAGATGCACACAGCATGGATATTGCTGTTGAAGATGGGCAATTGTCACAGGCGATTGGCCGAAATGGTCAAAACGTGCGTTTGGCCAGTCAGCTAACCGGTTGGGAATTAAATGTCATGTCCGCCTCAGATGCAGACAAAAAGGCAGAAACTGAAATTGGTGTGCTGATCCAGACCTTCATGACTGATTTGGATGTTGATGAAGATGTCGCACTCATCCTGGCGCAGGAAGGGTTTTCCTCGCTCGAAGAGATTGCCTATGTGCCAGAACAGGAAATGCTCGATATTGAAGAGTTTGACGACGATATCGTTGCAGAGCTGAGATCGCGGGCTCGCGACGTACTTCTGACACGTGCTATTGCCAGTGAAGAGCAATTGGATTCGGCTGAGCCACAACAGGATCTCCTTGATATGGAGGGCATCACAACCGAGTTGGCCTTGGTTTTGGCCAGCAAAGGAGTGGCTACGCTCGATGATTTGGCTGAGCAATCTGTTGATGAATTGGTTGAAATCGCTTCCATTGACGAAACGCAGGCGGCAGTCCTCATCATGAAAGCCAGAGAATCCTGGTTTGCGAACGAATAAAGAAAAGCAGGGGAGTAACCAATGAGTGACATGAAGGTCAAAGACCTGGCTGGCACAGTCGGTATCACAGCAGAGCGTCTGGTTGAGCAGCTCAACGAGGCAGGAATCAAGGTTTCGCACTCTGATGATCTAATTACCGAAGAACAAAAGCAAACCCTGTTACAGTTTTTGCAACAGCGACACGGTAAGAGTGCAGACGGAGCCTCCGTCACACCAAAAAAAATTACCCTCAAGCGTAAATCAGTGAGCGAGATTAAACTCGCAGGCCCCACTCGCGCGGGAAAAAGCGTCAGTGTTGAGGTCAGGAAAAAACGCACATACATCAAGCGTAGCGAGACTGAAGAAGCGGCCGCTGCAGCCGAACTCATCAAGCAGAAAGAAGCAGAAGATGCTGCCGCAGAGGCTGCAAAACTGCAGCAGCAAGAACTTGAGGCTCAACAGCAGCGTGAGCGTATGCTGGAGCAAGAGGCGCTGGATCGTGAGACAGCTGCCGTTGCTGCGGCCCTAGAGGCAGAAAAACAAGCGGCAGAAGAAGCACGTCAGGCGATGGAAGAAGAACAAAGAGCCCTGGCTGAAGAAGCCAAAGCCGCATCGGTATCTTCTGCAAAATCTCACAAACAGCAGCCTCAACTGACAGCATCACAATTGGCACATCAAAAGCTTGAACAAGCCGATGCCAAGCGTCGCGCAGCCAATTTGGCTCGAATTGATGCCGAAAAAGCACTCGAAGCCCGTCGTAAAGCCCGTGAAGAAGAGGAAACACTCGAAAAAGCTCGTGAAGAAGCCAAGCAGGCGGCGGCTGAAGTTCAGGCCAAAGAACAAAAAGCTGAACGTCAGAAAGAGGGGGATGCTCGAGTCCACGCCAAAGACAAGCCAGCAAAACGTGGCAAATACCAGCGTGATGACGAGTTTGAGCGAAAAGAACTGCATGTTAGCGAAGGCAAGAGCGGCCGACGTAAGAAGAAAAAAGGTGTCAGCCAGCCACGTGGCGCGGTGCGCGATACCGCTGGTGAACATGGGTTTTCCATGCCAACAGCACCAGTAGTTCGTGAGGTCAGTGTACCTGAAACAATCAGCGTATCAGACTTGGCACAAAGAATGTCTGTCAAAGCCGCTGAAGTAATCAAGGCGCTGATGGGCTTGGGAACCATGGCAACCATCAATCAGGTTTTGGATCAGGATACGGCCGTTATCGTTGTTGAGGAAATGGGCCATGTTGCAAAACCGATGCAAGATAATGAGGTCGAGATGGCCTTGACCGTCAGTGATGAAGATCTCGGCGAATTGAAATCGCGTGCACCTGTCGTCACGGTGATGGGCCACGTTGATCACGGCAAAACGTCACTGCTTGACTATATTCGACGTACTAAAGTGACCACAGGTGAAGCTGGGGGTATTACTCAGCACATTGGTGCCTACAAGGTTGAAACCAGCCGTGGTGAAATTGCTTTTCTTGATACGCCTGGACACGCGGCGTTCACTGAAATGCGTTCTCGCGGCGCCAAAGTGACCGACATTGTTGTACTGGTGGTTGCTGCAGACGATGGTGTGATGCCACAAACCATCGAAGCGATTCAACATGCCAAAGCGGCTCAGTCTATTTTGATTGTGGCTGTGAATAAAATGGATAAGCCAGAGGCTAATCCGGATCGTGTTAAGCAAGAACTGGTGAATCATGAAGTTATCCCTGAAGACTGGGGCGGTGATGTACAGTTTGTTCCTGTTTCAGCACTGACGGGCGCGGGTGTCGATGATTTGCTGGATGCCATTTCACTCCAGGCCGAAATTATGGAACTGACAGCACCGGTTGAGGGCCCTGCCAATGGAACGGTGATTGAAGCTCGCCTAGATAAAGGCCGTGGTACCGTGGTCACCGTATTGGTGCAAAAAGGCACACTCAAAAAAGGTGATATTGTGGTGGTGGGCCAGGAGTACGGACGTGTTCGTGCCCTGTTTGACGAGAATGGTCTGCAGCTAGAGCAAGCCGGTCCATCTACACCGGTTGAGTTACTTGGCCTGTCTAGTACGCCTGCTGCCGGTGATGAACTGCAAGTTGCGCCAGACGAACGCACCGCGCGTGAAATCTCATACTTCCGTCAGACACGCGCCCGTGAAATGAAAATGGCTCAACAACAGGCTGCCAAACTTGATGATATGTTCAACAAGATGGAAGCTGGCGATGTCAAAACACTCAATGTGGTGATTAAAGCGGATGTTCATGGCTCGGCAGAAGCTGTTAGCCAAGGTCTGCAAAAACTATCAACCGATCTAGTTCAAGTGCGAGTGATCGCGTCTGGTGTGGGTGGTATTAATGAAACCGATGCGCAGTTAGCGGCGGCCTCAGATGCGATCCTGATTGGCTTCAATGTACGTGCTGATAACACGGCGCGTAAAGTGATTGCTGAAAAAGGCCTCGATGTACAGTACTTCAGCATCATCTATGACTTGTTGGATGTAGTTACCAAAGCCATGACCGGAATGCTCGAGCCTGTTTATAAAGACGAAATCATTGGTCTGGCAAGAGTTGATGACGTTTTCCGCTCTCCGAAATTTGGTGATATCGCAGGTTGTCTGGTGCTGGAAGGTGTGGTCAAACGTAGCAACCCGATTCGTGTGCTGCGTGATAACGTGGTGATTTTTGAGGGTGAGCTCGAATCACTGCGTCGATTCAAGGACGATGTCAATGAAGTGAGTGCTGGAACCGAATGTGGTATCGGTGTTCGTAACTACAAAGATGTCAAACCAGGTGACCAAATCGAAGTCTTTGAACGTGTGTTAATGAAGCCGACGCTGTAATGGCTAAAGAATTCAGTCGAACCAGCCGGATAAGTGAAGTTGTCATGCGTGAGCTGGCACAGCTTATCCAGCAGGAAGTCTCAGATCCGCGAGTGGGTATGGTTACCGTGTCACATGCTGACGTAACCGCTGATTTGAAGTACTGCAAGGTTTATGTCACCCGTCTAAATGGTTTTGATTCCGAACAGGACATACAAACCTGCCTTGAGGGACTGCAAAATGCCGCCGGATTTTTACGACGCGCACTTGGAAAACGAGTGAATTTGCGTAATATTCCTGAGTTGAGGTTTTTGTACGATAAGTCGCTTGAACGCGGATTCTACATGGATGCGTTGATTGCCAAGGCCAACGCAGACAACACTCAGGACTGATGGCACGCCGTCGTCGAACGGGCTGTGATATCAATGGTCTGGTGATTGTTGATAAACCCAGCGGACCTAGCTCCAATCAAGTCTTACAGCAGGTCAGACGACTGTTTAATGCCAATAAAGCCGGTCATACCGGTAATCTGGATCCGCTTGCCTCCGGCGTGCTGCCAATTTGTCTAGGTGAAGCCACCAAACTTTCCGGATATTTACTCGACGCAGACAAGCGCTATCACGTCCGATGTCAGCTGGGTACCTTGACCGATACCGGTGATTCCGAGGGGCAAACGCTGGCGCGCCAAACTATTCCTGAGTTTACTTCAGCGCAATTGACCCAGCTACTCGATACATTCATGGGTGAGCAGTGGCAGGTGCCACCGATGTTCTCGGCGCTTAAACATCAAGGCCAACCACTCTACAAACTTGCCCGCAAAGGCGTTGAAGTCGAACGTAAACCGCGTGCCGTCAATATTTACAGCATTGAGTTGCTGGAACAGCAATCGGACAGGTTTGAGTTGCTGGTCAGTTGCAGCAAGGGTACCTACATCAGAACCTTGGTAGAAGATATCGCTGTCGCATTGGGCACGCTCGGCCATGTGACGATCTTGAGACGAACTCAAGCCGCAGGATTTTCGCTGGCAGACAGTGTGTCATTAACTGCATTGCAAGCCTTGGCAGAACACTCAAATACTGCACTGATGACAAGACTAATACCCGCGGAGACAGCTTTACCGGACTGGCCTGAATGCCCGCTTGATAACGCACAGGTCAAACAGTTGCGGTTTGGACAACCGGTCGAGCTGCAATCTGCTTCAGCTTGCGCGGGAGTTCGATTGTTTGATGAACATCGGCAGTTTTTTGGTTTGGGGCATATCAGTGAAGGGGGTGTATTAACCTCAATACGACTGTTCGCCGAGCGCAGCAAACAAGAAAGCCTTGTAGCTCATGGCCAAAGTCGGTAGAATTTACAGCGCTTTAAATCGTTGGGTAATCCGGTGAAAAAGCACTGGGTTATTTCAGAATTTGACTCGTGGTCAGCACCACACAAAAGTTGGAGTTTTTAATGTCTATTAGTGCAGAACAAAAGAAACAAATCATCAGCAAATATGCTCGCGCCGAGGGTGACACAGGCTCAGCTGAAATTCAGGTGGCGTTGCTGACAGCGCGCATCACCAACCTGTCCGATCATTTCAAATCGAACATTCATGATCATCACTCACGTCAAGGTCTGCTGAAAATGGTAAGCAGCCGCCGCAAGATGCTTGATTACCTGAAAAAGACCGACATCAATCGTTACCGTGATTTGATTGCTGATCTGGGTCTGCGTCGCTAATTGAGACGTGAGATCGAAGTTACAGCACATGTACAAGGCCGTGAATCACGGCAGCAGGTTAATAGCCTGAGTAATTTAATGCCCCTGAAACACTTGTTGTTTCAGGGGCATTTTCATTTGTGCGTTTAATCCTGAACAGAAAGGTCTGTTCAGAGAGTTGTCAAGAGAAGGAAGATAGTGTGAATTCAGTTAAAAAAACAATGCAATTTGGCGAACACCTGCTCACTCTGGAAACGGGTAAAGTCGCCCGCCAAGCCACAGGTGCCGTTGTTGCAAGTCTGGGGGAGACGTCGGTATTGGTCACGGTTGTTGGCAAAAAAACAGTCAGCCCGGGTCAAGACTTTTTTCCACTGACCGTCAACTACCAGGAACGGACTTACTCAGCCGGTAAGATTCCTGGCGGTTTTTTCAAGCGTGAAGGCCGTCCCAGTGAGAAAGAAACGCTGACATCACGTCTTATCGATCGTCCACTGCGTCCACTGTTTCCAAAAGGGTTTCTCAACGAAGTTCAGGTCATTGCAACCGTTATGGCATTGGACCCTGCGATTGATCCGGATATTCCTGCCATGATTGGTGCATCTGCTGCTTTAGCAATTTCCGGTATTCCATTCAACGGCCCATTGGGTGCGGCGCGAGTTGGCTATGTCGATGGCCAATATCTGTTAAATCCAAGTCGTACGCAGTTGAATGATAGCGCACTGGATCTGGTTGTCGCGGGAACTGAAACGGCGGTATTGATGGTTGAGTCAGAAGCTTCTGAGTTGCCTGAGGAAGTCATGCTGGGTTCAGTGATGTTTGGTCATCAGCAAATACAAACAGCTATTAATCTGGTGCGTGAGCTTCAAGCGGAAGTGGGTAAGCCTGCTTGGGATTGGACACCTGCGGTCAAAAACGAAAGTCTTTACGAAGCTGTCAAAGCTAACGCCTTTGAGGGTATTAAGGCAGCGTACAGCATCAGCGATAAAATGCAGCGCCAGGATCAGCTTGGTGAATTGCGTAATGCAGCGGTAGATGCCTTGTGTGGTGATGCTTCTGAGTGGAGCGAAGAGGACGTTAAAGGTGTTTTTGCCAAACTCGAAAAAGAACTGGTTCGTGGTCGGATTATTGCCGGTGAGCCGCGCATAGACGGGCGTGATACCAAAACAGTTCGGCCGATTTTTGTCGAAACCGGTATCCTTAAGCGCGTTCATGGCTCTGCTTTGTTTACCCGCGGCGAAACACAAGCAATTGTGGTTGCCACGTTGGGTGCTGAGCGTGATGCACAGATGATTGATGCTGTAGAAGGCGAGTATCGTGATCGTTTCATGCTGCATTACAACTTCCCGCCGTTCTGTGTGGGTGAAACAGGTTTTGTCGGCAGCCCTAAACGCCGTGAAATCGGTCATGGCAAACTAGCGAAACGTGGCATTCAGGCTGTCATGCCAAATGCAGAAGAGTTTCCATATGTGGTTCGTGTGGTGTCGGAGATCACCGAGTCAAACGGTTCCAGCTCAATGGCATCTGTCTGCGGTACCTCTCTGGCCCTGATGGATGCGGGTGTTCCTATTAAGGCGCCAGTGGCCGGTATTGCAATGGGGCTCATCAAAGAACCCGATGGCTATGCTGTGTTGACGGATATTCTGGGTGATGAAGATCACTTGGGTGATATGGACTTCAAAGTTGCGGGTACTGAAAAAGGTGTCACCGCACTGCAAATGGATATCAAGATTGAAGGTATTAACGAAGAAATCATGCGGACAGCGCTGGCTCAGGCACGTGATGGTCGTTTGCATATTCTCGAGAAAATGAATGTTGTCATTTCATCACACCGTGCCGAAATGTCAGAATTTGCACCGCGTATTATCACAACCAAGATTCACTCAGATAAGATTCGTGATGTCATCGGTAAAGGTGGTGCCACCATTCGTGCTATCACTGAAGAAACCGGCGCCACCATTGATATTCAAGACGATGGTACCGTGATGATTTTCTCTTCTGGCTATAATGCTGGTCAGGCAGCACTGCGTCGTATTGAAGACATTACTGCAGAAGTTGAAGTTGGCAAGATTTACCAAGGACGTGTTGCCAAGTTGATGGACTTTGGTGCGTTTGTCACCATATTGCCCGGCAAGGATGGTCTGGTACATATTTCTCAGATCTCTGATGAACGTGTTGAAAATGTCAGTGACAAGCTGTCTGAAGGCGACATGATTGAGGTCAAAGTGTTGGAAGTTGATCGTCAAGGCCGCATTCGTTTGAGCATGAAAGCAGTGAATGAGGAAGTCAAAGCAGACTAGTCACCTATCATGTACTAAACTAAAGAGCCCTGCATTGCAGGGCTTTTTTTTGACTCTGGGAATATGAAACGCTTTCATCACTTAATTTTCTTATTGTGTGGTTTGCTCACTCAAACGGTTGCATTAGCAGGTGATTTGCGTATCGCAGCGGCATCAAATCTACGCTTTGTCATGGCTGATCTTGTTGAGGATTTCAGCCAACGTAACGGTGGGGTGGTCACTACTGTCAGCTATGGCGCTTCGGGCAATATCACCAACCAAATTCGTCATGGCGCGCCTTATGATATTTTTTTTGCGGCGGATACCGAGCATCTTGTGCAGGTAGATGAGATGCAGTTGATACGTGGTGATATCGTTGTTTATGCCGATAATTACGTGGCATTATTCGCCAGGTTGGGATCGAGCTTGACTTTGGATGTCGCGCTGGAAGGCTTAGCCAACCTCATTGAAAACGGGCAACTGAACAAGTTTGCTATTGCCAACCCAAAACATGCACCTTTTGGTCAGCATGCAATGGCTATGTTGAAAGAACGGGCACTATGGGAGGCCGTTCAACCGCATTTACTGACGGCAGAAAATGCCAGTCAGGCTCTGCAGTTTGCTCTGACAGGGCAAGTCGATGGCGCATTGGTGGCCTATTCGCTGGCAATTCACCCTAAGATTGCTTCTCAAGGGCGCGTGTTGAAACTGTCAGCACGCGTCAGTCAAGCTGTTGCGATACTCAAGCGCGCCCCTCAACATGCTGAAGATTTTGTTGACTATCTTGGATCAAGTTCAGCGATTCAGATACTTGAAGCGCATGGTTTTTCTACAAGTGTGAGTCAATAATGGATTGGCAGGCATTTCAGGTATCCTTCAAGTTGGCAACGTTGACTAGCCTATGCTTGTTGCCCATTGGGCTATTGACTGCACGCTGGCTGAATCATAGTCAGTATCGTGGACGACATTTTGTAGAAGCACTGACAGCATTACCATTGGTGCTACCGCCGACAGTGTTAGGTTATTTTTTGCTGACATTGATGGACACCCAGCATCCATTGGGTGGTTTTATCGTGCAGACGACCGGGCAGCATCTGGCATTTTCCTTTAGCGGCCTGTTGGTGGCATCTGTTATTTCCAGCCTACCTTTTGCCGTGCAACCATTGTTACGCGCTATGGAACATATTCCCAATAACATCCGCGAAGCCGCATGGTGCTGTGGGTTATCACCATGGCACACGTTTATGCGTATCGAGGTTCCACTGATCTGGCCTAGTATGCTGACAGCTTGGATTTTGACTTTCTGCCATACCCTGGGCGAGTTTGGTGTCGTGTTGATGATTGGTGGAAACATCGCTGGTGAGACGCGAACATTGTCGGTTGCTATATATGACAGTGTTCTGGCGTTTGAGCGCGATCAAGCGCTAAATATGTCGCTGGTGTTATTGACAATTTCGCTAATCACAGTCAGCTGTGTTTACAGCCTGAACCGACGTAACTATCGGATGTTTCGCTAAATGCATCCGCTTCGGGTAAACATCACCTTGAACAATCCAACTCAGCTTGATGTAGAGCTGTCTTGTGAGCCGGGTCAGATGCTGGCCCTGGTCGGCCCTTCTGGAAGTGGAAAAAGCACAACCTTGCGTTGCATCGCTGGGTTGCAAAAGCCCAGTAGTGGTGTCATTGAAGGCGGTGGTCAATGTTGGTTTGACAGTCAGCAGCGGCTGGCATTATCACCTCAACAACGTCGAGTGGGCATCGTGTTTCAGGATTATGCGCTGTTTCCACATCTCAACGTAGCCGACAATGTCCGTCTGGCGCTTGATAGTCACATGGATGCTTCTGTCGTTGAACAATTGCTTGTGCAAGTGCATTTGTCAGGGCTCGCTTCTCGTTACCCAGCACAATTATCGGGTGGACAGCAACAACGAGTAGCGTTGGCCAGAGCATTAGCGCGCAACCCGAATGTTTTATTACTGGATGAGCCGTTTTCAGCGGTCGATAAGGTGACACGCCGCAAGTTGTATCTGGAGCTACATGCACTGCGTCAGCAATTAGCCATGCCGGTCATCTTGGTCACGCACGATCTGGATGAAGCTGCGATGCTCGCTGATCAGATGTGTGTCATTCATCAGGGAATAACCTTGCAACAGGGTACGATTGACGAGGTCATGCAACGACCTAAAAATCTCTCCGTAGCCCGTCAGGTTGACGTTCGAAATCTGTTTGAGGGCACGCTTGTTCAGACAGACAACGCTTACAAACTTCGCTGGCACAATCATCTCTTCGAACTTGTGCAGGCGCCTTTGTCAGCGAGGGCGTGCATCGAAGCAGAGGTGTATTGGACAATTGCACCGGCAAAAATACTGTTGCACCAACAGCGTCGACCCTCGAAAGGTGATCAGGAAAATGCTGTGAATGCAGTGGTCGATCAAATGATTACAATGCGTGGCATTGCTACCTTGCTGGTCACTGTCGAGGGAAGTCTTGGGCAACAGTTGCAACTGGACGTCCCAGAGCATGTTCTGCATCGAAATCAAATTACTCTTGGACAAACAATAGGCGTGTCTTTGCTGGCTCAGGCTATTCATATCATGCCGCGAACTGCATAACTTAATTTAGCATTAACGGCTGTTTAAGCACCGGAAAATGCCGCGGGCGACATAGGGTTATACTGGTAAGTCGAGACATGTTAGTATTTCGAGCTTTTCGTTGCAAAGCTGTCAATGTTGATGAACCCACCTTAGCATTCCCCATCGCATAGTTCAGAGCCGACTTAAGCCGGAAAGGCTAGTTGTGGTTGGCTGTTATCTGGAAACGCCTGTTTCCAAAACTCAAAATACTCGTGCAGGAATTTTTTATGCGTCCAACATGGAAACGTGATTGGTTTTCTAATGTCCGTGGTGATTTGCTGGCCGGCCTGGTGGTGGCGCTGGCATTGATCCCCGAGGCAATCGCCTTTTCGATTATTGCTGGGGTGGACCCCAAAGTCGGGCTGTATGCTTCGTTTTGTATTGCGATAATCATTGCCTTTACCGGGGGGCGGCCGGGCATGATTTCTGCTGCTACCGCTGCCATGGCGCTGCTGATGATTACCTTGGTGCGTGAACATGGCTTGGAATATCTGCTGGCGGCCACCCTGCTGACCGGTATATTGCAGATCATTGCCGGTTATTTACAACTGGGCAGCCTGATGCGCTTTGTGTCACGTTCGGTGGTGACCGGCTTTGTCAATGCGCTGGCGATTTTGATTTTTACCGCCCAGTTACCTGAACTGACCAATGTGACCTGGCATGTGTATGCACTCACCGCTGCGGGGCTGACAATTATTTATCTGTTTCCGTATGTGCCTAGGGTTGGCCATCTACTACCTTCGCCTTTGGTGACCATCGTCGTGTTGACCGTATTTACTATGCTGGTCGGTCTGGATATTCGAACGGTGGGCGATATGGGCGAGCTGCCAGATACCTTGCCGGTGTTTTTGTGGCCGGATGTACCATTGAATCTGGAAACGCTAATGATTATTTTGCCTTATGCCATTGCGCTGGCGATTGTCGGCCTATTGGAATCAATGATGACTGCTACTATTGTTGATGATTTGACTGATACCAGCAGTGATAAAAATCGCGAATGCAAAGGTCAGGGCATCGCCAATATCGGGTCTGGCCTGATGGGTGGCATGGCCGGCTGTGCGATGATCGGCCAGTCGGTTATCAATGTTAAGTCCGGGGGCCGCGGTCGTTTATCTACCTTTGCTGCCGGTGTGTTTTTATTGATCATGATTTTGGTGTTGGATGACTGGCTGACACAGATTCCTATGGCGGCGGTGGTGGCGATCATGATTATGGTGTCGATAGGTACCTTCTCCTGGTCGTCATTGAGAGATATAAAAAAACATCCACTTTCTAGCACTATTGTCATGGTGTCGACTGTTGTGTTTGTGGTGTTGACCCATAACCTCGCTATTGGCGTTGCCGTAGGTGTGCTGCTGGCGGCATTGTTCTTTGCCAACAAGGTTGGGCACTACATGCTTGTGGAGTCTGCTCTCAGCGACGATGGTACTGTGCGAACCTACCGGATTCTCGGTCAGGTGTTTTTTGCTTCATCGGATAAATTTATCTCGGCGTTTGATTTCAAAGAGGCGCCTGAGCGTGTCATTATCGATCTAACGCACGCACATTTCTGGGATTTGACCTCTGTGTCGGCACTGGACAAAGTGGTCATCAAGTTTCGTCGTGAAGGCGCTGAAGTCAAACTTATTGGTATGAATGAGGCCACTTCGACCATCGTTGACCGCTTCGGAGTGCACGATAAACCAGACGAAGTTGAAAAAATGCTCAAGGGCGGCCATTAGGAGAGACGGGAATGACCAAAATAATTGCGTGTATCGACGGATCAAAAGCCGCTACAGCAGTCTGTGATGCTGCCGCATGGGTCAGTCAACAACTGAATGCTTCGCTGGCGTTACTGCATGTGTTGGACAAAACTGAATATCCGACTCAGCAAGCACACAGTAACTACTCCGGTAATATTGGTTTGAGCAGCCGGGAAAGCTTGCTTGAAGAACTGGTGGCGCTGGATGAACAGCGCAGCAAACTGGCGCTGGAACATGGCAAGCACTTGCTACAAGCTGCCAAACATCGTGTTGAGCAAGATGGCGTTGCAGATGTCAGTGTGCATCAGCGCCACGGCAATTTGCTTGAAACGCTGGCCGAAATGGAAGCGGACATGCGATTGTTAGTCATGGGCCGTCAAGGCGAAGCACATAACGATGAAACTCATGCTATCGGCAGTCATCTGGAAAACGTAGTGCGAACCTTGCATAAGCCAATTTTAGTGGCTTTGCCAGAGTTTAAGGCACCGAAAAACTTTATGCTAGCCTATGATGGCAGCGCTACGGCCAAAAGCACACTGGAGAAAATCGCCGACAGTCCCTTGTTGAAAAAACTCCCCTGTCATCTAGTGATGGTGGCAGATGCTACGCACCAACTCGAGGCCGAATTGAGCGCGGCTGGTGCAAGACTGCGCAACGCGGGCTTTGAGGTGTCAACCGCAATGCGTAGCGGAGCCGTTCAGCCGACGTTGCAGACATATCAACAAGAACAGGAGATTGATCTGCTAGTGATGGGCGCGTATGGGCATTCTCGTATCCGCCAGTTTCTGGTCGGTAGCAATACCGCTAAAATGGTCAGACTTAGCGATATTCCATTGTTACTGCTTCGCTAGAGGACTCATGGTAGCGCGCGCAACATACTCTTGTTAATTCAGAGATAGATCGCTTCGAACCGCTACATCTGAGGGTGAAGTTGCCAAACGTCAGGTACGTTTGATTGTTTATAATGGCAAACCACATCGCAGGTACAGGTACACTAAATATGGTTGACATTTAGGCCATAGAAAACCGCTTGATACCCCCTCCACCTTGCAAATGAACATCAGACAAGCATCACAGGCAGTCACCTATTTACTGATCGCAGTATAGTAGGTCAAACAGCAAGGCCATAATCATTAGGCAGCCACCCGTTAGCTTCAGAGTGCCGGCAGCATACACAGACATTGATTGCCCAGTTACTTCTGATCAGCGACAATGAACAGTTTTCAGTAAACTGCCCCAGTCCAAAAGAATCCTTCGATGTCAGAGTCCATAGAACAACACGTCAATAAACGCCGCACTTTTGCCATTATTTCGCATCCCGATGCCGGTAAAACCACGCTGACTGAAAAGTTGCTGTTATTTGGTGGTGCCATTCAGATGGCTGGTAGTGTTAAGTCCCGTAAAACGGACAAACATGCCACTTCCGACTGGATGGAAATGGAAAAAGAACGGGGCATTTCGGTGACCTCGTCAGTGATGCAGTTTCCTTACAAAGGCCGCATCGTAAACCTGCTCGATACCCCAGGGCACGCGGATTTTTCTGAAGATACCTATCGAACACTGACCGCTGTGGATTCGGCCTTGATGGTGATTGACAGCGCCAAAGGTGTCGAGGAACGGACTATCAAGCTCATGGAAGTGTGTCGTTTGCGTGATACGCCGATTCTCACCTTCATTAATAAGTTGGATCGAGAAGGCCGGGAGCCACTGGAGTTGCTGGATGAGGTAGAACGAATTCTAAATATTCGTTGTGCGCCAATGACCTGGCCAATTGGCATGGGTAAAGGCTTTAAAGGAATTTTTCATCTCTATAACGACAGTGTGCGTGTGTTTGCGCCACACAGCAAGGACGATGGTGAATTGATTCAGGGACTTGATAACCCTCGTCTCGATGAGTTATTTGGCAGCATGGCAGCAGAGTTGCGCGAGGAAATTGAATTGGTCAGGGGCGCCAGTGATGAATTTGATCTTCAGGCGTTTTTGGCCGGGGCAATGACACCGGTATTTTTTGGCTCAGCGATGAATAATTTCGGTGTGACAGAATTGATGGATGCCTATGTTGAGCATGCCCCTGCGCCCCAGCCAAGAGCGACTACCAGCCGGGATGTTCAACCAGACGAACAGGCGTTCAGCGGGTTTGTCTTCAAGATTCAGGCGAATATGGATCCCAAACATCGAGATCGTATCGCCTTTATGCGGGTGTGTAGTGGTCATTACAGCAAAGGGATGAAATTGCACCAAAGCCGTATTGGCAAGGATGTAACGATTGCCAACGCGGTGACGTTTATGGCCGCCGAACGCGAACAGGCTGAAGAAGCCTGGCCGGGTGATATTCTTGGCTTGCATAATCATGGCACCATCCAAATTGGCGATACTTTTACTCAGGGTGAAGCACTACAGTTTACCGGTATTCCTTATTTCGCACCGGAATTGTTTCGCCGAGTCAGACTGAAAGATCCATTGAAAAACAAGGCCTTGCTGAAAGGTCTCCAGCAGTTGAGTGAGGAGGGCGCGACCCAGTTATTTCGGCCGTTGGACAACAACGATTTGATTCTCGGTGCAGTCGGTGTATTACAGTTTGACGTGGTGGTTCACAGGCTCAAGGGAGAATATGGCGTCGAATGTGCGTATGAGCCGGTACAGGTTCACACCGCACGCTGGGTCTATTGTGATGATGATCGCAAGCTGGAAGAGTTTAAACGCAAGGCCTCACTTAATTTGGCCTTGGATGGCGCTGGTAATCTGACCTATATCGCACCGAGTCGAGTGAATCTGGATTTGACCATAGAGCGCTGGCCAGATATTAACTTTCG
>SKGV01000150.1 GCA_007117275.1 Methylophaga sp. | reverse complement strand
TGAATATCCTGCTGCAGTAATTTATGCGTGCCGATGATGATATCCGCGAGACCTTCGCTGATAGCGGTTTTGACCGAATCCAATTGTTTTTTTGAACGAAAACGCGACAACACCTCAACGCGAACCGGCCAGTCGGCGAAGCGATCCCTAAAGTTTTGGTAATGCTGTTGTGCCAACAAGGTGGTGGGTACCAGTACCATCACCTGCTTGCCTGATTGCACCGCTAGAAACGCAGCGCGCATGGCGACTTCTGTTTTGCCAAAGCCTACGTCACCACATACCAGTCGATCCATGGGCGTGTCGGATTGCATATCCGCGATGACAGCATCAATAGCGTCTTGCTGATCCGGAGTGGTTTCAAATGGAAAGGCTTCAGCAAAGGCATAATAGTGCGCATCCGGGGCAGAAATAGGTGGTTTTTTGTTGGCAGCACGCTGGGCATAAATATCGAGCAGTTCAGCCGCAACATCTCGGGCTTTTTCTGCCGCTTTGCGGCGTGCTTTTTCCCACTGACCACTGCCGAGTTTGTGCAAAGGTGCCAATTCAGGTGCGGCACCACTGTAGCGACTGATGAGATCCAGCGAAGCCACTGGCACATACAACTTGTCTTTGTTGGCATATTCGAGTGTGACATATTCAGCGGTCACGTCACCGACATCCAGTGTCTCCAAGCCAAGATAACGCCCGACACCGTGATCTTCATGTACCACTGCGGCACCGATGGTTAACTCTGCCAGATTGCGAATAATCGCATCACTGTCGCGTTTTTTGCGTTGCCGTTGCCGACGCTGCATCGCTTGTTGACCAAATAGCTGGGTTTCGGCAATGACCGCAATGTGATGTTGCTCACTGACCATGCCGTGCTCTAACGGGGCGACGGTAATGGCCAGTGGGCAATTATCATCAAGAAAAGCCTGCCAATTACTTACTTGTTTGACGCTGATGCGCTGACCACGCAGCAAATCAATCAGCGTTTCTCGTCGTCCGGCAGATTCGGCCGCGAACAAAATTCGACCTTTGAATCCGTCGATAAAACTCTCAAGGGCATTACAAGGGGAGTCCTGACGCGAATTGATGGTCAGGGGCGGTGGGGCAATCGTCAGATAGTTGTAATGACCCTGTGATTCACTAAGTTGAAAGTTCTGACAATGAAACTGCGCAAATGCTTTGAACTGGCTAAACAGCTCAGAAACTCTAATAAATATCTTTTCCGGTGGCAGCAGTGGGCGCTCAGGATCTACCTTGTGCTGGCGATAACGCTCACTGATTTCAGACCAGAATAATTCAGCCGCATCGTGGGGCTGATTAATCGGCACTAGCAGACTGTTTTCTGGCAGATAGTCGAGTAAACAGGCGGTGTCTTGAAAAAACAGCGGCAGATAATACTCAATCCCACCGGGTAAATTGCCAGCACTGACTTCCCGATAAATCAGGCTGCGTTGAGGATCGCCGTCAAATTGCAGACCGAACTGACGCCGGAACAGGCTGATACTTGTTTCATCGAGGGGAAACTCGCGGGCGGGTAGTAACTCAATGCTGTCGATACTCTCGTTAGAGCGTTGACTTTCTGGGTCAAACGTTCTGAGCGTGTCGATTTCATCATCAAACAAGTCGATACGGTAAGGGTGTTTGGCGCCCATCGGAAACATATCAATGATGGCGCCACGCACAGCGAATTCACCGTGCTCCATGACTTGAGAGACGCTGCGATAGCCGGCTTTTTCCAGTCGGAGCCGCCAGTGTTCAATGTCAAACTGCTCACCGGTTTGCAGCTTGAGTGTGCTGCCTTCAAGAAACGAGGCGGGGGCAATGCGATGCATGAGCGTGGCAATCGGTACCAACAAAATGCCATGGCGAAAGGTCGTTAGCCGATGTAAGGTTTGCAGGCGCTCGGAAATAATGTCCTGATGCGGTGAAAAACTGTCGTAAGGCAGCGTTTCCCAGTCTGGGAAGTGCAATATCGGCAACGAACTGTCAGCAAGATAGAAGCGTATTTCAGTTTCCAGCCGCTGCGCGGTGGCCATATCTGCAGTGATGACCAGCAGCGGTCCTTCGTGTTGCTTGGCCGCATTTGCCAGTAACAACCCTTGGGCACTACCGTAGAGTTGCCCCGCATAGCGATGGTTTTTGGCGGAGACGGGAAGTGCGGGTTTGAACAGATCGGCGCTGTTTGGGGGCATGGTGATGTCAGAAAAAATAGTTATTTTCCCACAAAACTGCGCTGACAGACATGCCTTATCTACAATAATTCGCAGCGCTCAGCTGCTTGATCGGATCTCAACAATACCCATACAAAAATAACGGATAGTGCTATAGTCAAGTTTTTTTGCAAAGGTGCAGGGAAATGGCAATCAAAAGAACCGAAAATGTCATTTTACTCAAAGTCATCGGCACATGTGAACTGTTGGTGGCGGTGGCGATGTTTTATTTCTATGGCGATAAAATCCCCGCTGTGATCGGCGGCGCTATCTTGCTTGGGTTGTCAGCCAACAGTTTCTATCAAGCGCACAAGTGCTATCACAATCAGTATTCGCCCAAGCGTGAAGACGATGCGTGATATTGACGCTTGAGTGACGTTAGCTTTGCCGTCATGATCTGTAGCTTGAACCTTTTAGCCATCATCGACCGCAAGCAATGTCTGATAAGCCGCAACACACACAACAGCCCTTTGAGGCAGCTGAATATCTCAAAACACTAACCAGCCGCCCCGGCGTCTATCAGATGATCGATGCTGAGGGCGTTGTGCTGTATGTCGGTAAGGCTAAAAATCTCAAAAAACGCGTCTCTAGTTATTTCAGAAAAACTGGGCTGACCTCAAAAACCACTGTGATGGTGGCGCAAATAGCCGCCATAGAAACCACAGTTACACACACCGAAAACGAAGCCCTGATTCTGGAAAACAACCTGATCAAGGCGCTAATGCCGCGCTATAACATTCTGTTGCGGGATGACAAAACCTACCCATATCTACTCATTTCAGCAGATACATTTCCGCGTGTCAGCGTGCATCGGGGTGCTAAACGCGTGCCGGGTAACTATTTTGGCCCTTATCCCAGTGCAGGCGCTGTGCGGGAAAGTTTGGGTCTATTGCAAAAGCTTTTCCCGGTGCGCCAGTGTGAAGATAGTTATTACCAAAATCGCAGCCGCCCTTGCCTGCAATATCAGATTAAACGCTGTACAGCACCGTGCGTGGGTTTGATTTCTGCCGAGGATTATCAAAAAGATGTGCAACACACAGTGATGTTTCTGGAAGGCAAGAATCAACAGGTAATGGACGAACTCAGTCAACAGATGCAGGAAGCGTCTATCGCTTTGAAGTTTGAACAGGCGGCCGCTATTCGGGACAAGATCATTGCCCTGCGCCGCGTTCAGGAAAGACAGTATGTCAGCAGCATGCAAGGCGATTTGGATGTACTCGCAGCCATTGTGCGCGATGGCATGGCCGTGGTGGAAGTGTGCTTTATTCGTGGCGGCCGCAATCTGGGCAGCAAAAGTTATTTTCCCAAGGGCTCAGCGGACAGCAGCCCGGAAGCGTTACTGGCAGCATTTATACCGCAATACTATCTGGGCAAGGATGTACCAGCTGAGATATTGCTCAGTCATCAAGCCGATGATCTCAGCTTGTTGCAATCTGTTTTGCAGAGTGAGTCTGGCCACAAGGTCAGTCTGCGTCAACCACAGCGCGGTCAAGCAACGCGCTGGTTAAAAATGGCCCTCACCAATGCCGACATTAGCCTGAGTCAGCGCTTGAGCAGCCGAGCCAATTTGCTGCAACGCTTTGAAGCGCTGCAAGAAGCCTTAGACATGGACGAGCTGCCCAAACGCTTGGAATGTTTTGATATCAGCCACACTCGGGGTGAAAAGACAGTCGCGTCATGTGTGGTATTTGGACTTGAAGGCGCCATTAAGAGCGATTATCGAAGATTCAACATTGAAGGCATCACACCCGGCGATGATTATGCCGCAATGAATCAGGCATTGACGCGTCGCTTCACCCGCCTACAAAAAGGTGAAGGCAAACGTCCCGACTTATTGCTGATTGATGGCGGCAAAGGTCAAATTCGAGAAGCCCAGGAAGTCCTGGCCGATCTCAACCTGAGTGATTTGCCGATTTTGGGCATTGCCAAAGGGCCGGAGCGTCGCCCTGGCGAAGAAACCCTGTTTCTGGTTGGACGAGCAGGGGAGATAACATTGGCAGCCGATTCACCGGCTTTGCACTTGTTGCAACAAGTGCGCGATGAAGCCCACCGATTTGCCATTACCGGGCACAGACAACGGCGCGCCAAAGCCAGACAGACCTCAACTCTGGAGGATATTCCAGGGCTTGGGCCAAAACGTCGTCAAAAGATTCTGCAACAATTTGGTGGCTTGCAGGAAATCAAACGCGCAGGCGTTGAAGACCTTGCCAGAGTTGAGGGCATCAGTGCCTCACTCGCCAGAAAAATTTATGATGTTTTTCATGCCGATGCACCTAATTAACGAGCGAGAGTGCTAACATGAAGCCATCTTTTAGCCACAAGCGATAGCCATGTTAAACCTGCCTAACTTACTCAGTCTGCTGCGAATTTTCCTTATTCCAGTGCTGATTATTTTGTTTCTCCTTTCGCACGATAATGCCGCGTTCTGGGCAACAGTGGTGTTTGTAGTAGCCGCAGTCACCGATTGGTTAGATGGATATTTGGCACGTCGCCTGAATCAATCGTCAGCCTTTGGAG
>SKGV01000107.1 GCA_007117275.1 Methylophaga sp. | reverse complement strand
TCTTCGAGCATGACCGCCGTGCATACGACAGCGGTCTGCTAATGCGCCCATGCTCCATCCTTCGGGAGAACGAATAGCCACCGAGCGCTTGCATTGTCGGCCTCCTGGCAGTTTAGCACCACAGGCTGGACGATAACGTTTAACTTTTTCCCAGCTTTCCAGTGTTTGAGTAGCCTTGCGTATTTGCTTCACCTCTTTGGATGATAGCTTAGCCTGATCGACCGGATGAGTTTGTTGATCGGTGTTGCGCCACCAGTAACGTACCACCGGTACGGGTAAGCCAAATCGCCGAGCCAGATCATCTGGTTTTCGGTAGATAACCCTCTCCAGCAATACCAGTGCTGCTGCCTCCAGTTGACGAGTAAATTCGCGGCTTTGCTCAGGATTCATGCGACCATGAAGGTGTTGGCAAACGAATAACCTGTTCGGTCAGATCCTGCTCATCTGTTTGTGTGATAGCAATATCACGAACTGAGACACCTGCATCGATAACACTCTGCGCGGTACCCGTGATTAGCGGATGCCAGACAGGCAAAGGTTCGCCCTCAGCCAGTAATCGATAAGCACAGGTATCAGGCAACCAGTCAAACCATTCAGCGTGTTCGACGCTGAGTTGCACACAGTCTGGGATGGTCTGTTGACGATTTTGATAATCACTGCATCGGCATGTTTTGATATCCAGCAACTGACACGCCACGCGCGTGTAGTACATGCGTCCGTCATCCTCGTCTTCAAGCTTGTGCAGACAGCATCTGCCACATCCGTCACACAGGCTTTCCCATTCGTCATGTGACATTTCACTCAGGCGCTTGTGTTTCCAGAATGTATCGGATGTTTTATTCTGCATGGTCATGACTGATTCAATGGCGTTATCAAAAATTCTTGTTCCTCTAGTGTCACGATTTCAACCGAAATCACTGCTACTGGCGGGTGAAGCTGCCGTGGATTGCATTAAGGGGTATGAAGATACCAGATTGCATAAAATCGCAACACCATTTGCGCAGTCTCAGCTCGAACAACTGTCTCAAGTAGATGTTGCTGTCATTAGTAACTTGACCGAGCAATTACAGGTGGCCGAAGGCCAGCAGTGGTTGGGTTCACTGCGCAATCGCTATACACCGCACATCTTTTTGATCAGTGAACCCTCACGCGCACGTCAAAACGGTTGGCAGCTCACCGACTATCTGGCGCTTGGGCTCAGGCACATTGCAGGAACGCAGCAAGGTGTGCAGTTGTTCAGTTATGCTATCGAAAATTATCAGTATCGACGTGATTGGCTAAACAGCCGATATTGGGCTAACCCGGAAAACTACGACAAGTATCGATGGTAGCCACTGTCTCAAACCTGTAACAAAACCTTTCTATCATCACCAAGATGAGCGACCTTTAAAATGGAAAACATGACGCCCGCAATAGACCTCAACTCGGCGGATCTTTATCTGAACCGTGAACTCAGCTTGCTGGAGTTCAACTGGCGTGTGCTGCAACAAGCGCTGGATCCCGATGTGCCCTTGCTGGAGCGACTCAATTATCTGTGTATTTCCAGTACCAATCTGGATGAGTTCTTTGAGGTGAGAGTCGCCGGACTGGTCCAGCAAATCGAAATCGGTGATCCCTACCTTGAAGCCGATCAAATTACCGCGCAGGAAGCCCTCAAACTGATCAGTCAACGTGCACATGAACTGGTTGAAGAACAATATTCGGTGCTCAATGACCAGTTATTGCCAGCACTGGCAGCCGAATCAATAGAAGTATTACCACGCGCTAACTGGACCGATGAGCAGGCCAAGTGGTTGAGAAATTATTTTCAGGAAGAGGTGTTGCCGATACTCAGCCCGATTGGGCTTGATTCTGCCCATCCATTTCCAAGGTTACTCAATAAAAGCTTGAATTTTATCGTCTCACTGGTGGGCAAAGATGCCTTTGGTCGGGACCGGGGTTATGCCATTTTGCAGGCACCGAGGGCACTGCCACGTGTGATCGCCCTGCCTGAACAACTTGCCCCCCGTGGTGCCTATAACTTCGTATTCTTATCCTCAGTGATTCATGCCTTTGCCGAAGATTTGTTTTTTGGCATGAAAGTCAAAGGCTGTTACCAATTCAGGGTTACCCGAAACAGTGATCTTGCCATCGATACTGAGGAAACCAGTGATCTTCTGGCGACAATTGCCGATGAGCTAACTCACCGCAACTACGGCGATGAGGTTCGGCTGGAAATCGCGCACAACTGTCCTGAAGAAATGGTCGAGTTTCTGCGCAATCAATGCGGTATGGACACCAGTAATGTCTATCAGGTGAATGGGCCGGTAAACTTGAGTCGTTTGCAAACTTTGCATTCGCTGGTGGATCGGCAAGATCTCAAATTCAAACCCTTCACCCAGGGCCGCCCCAGCCATTTGACTAATGGTGGTGAAATTGACCTGTTTAATGTACTGCGCAAACAAGATGTGCTGTTGCACCATCCGTTTGAATCGTTCACACCGGTCATTGACTTGATAAGGCAAGCAGCCTCAGATGCTTCTGTGCTCGCTGTCAAGCAAACACTGTATCGAACTGGCGCCATGTCACCCATTGTCGATGCACTGGTGGCAGCCGCCCATGCTGGCAAAGAAGTCACGGTCCTAGTCGAACTACGTGCCCGCTTTGATGAAGAAGCCAACGTGGCACTTGCTTCACGTTTACAACAAGCCGGCGCGCATGTGGTGTATGGCATTGTCGGATACAAAACTCACGCAAAAATGTTGCTGGTGCTGCGCCGTGAAAACAACAGACTTCGTCGTTATGTTCATCTCGGTACGGGCAACTATCACCGAAGCACCTCGCGCATCTACACCGACTATGGTTTGATGACCTCCGATAAACAGATGGGCGAAGACGTTAACAACCTGTTCATCCAACTCACCAGTCTTGGCAAGATCCCCAAAATGCACAAACTGCTTCATGCACCGTTTACCTTGCATGAGGGCTTGCTGGAACGCATTGATCGGGAAACCCGCCATGCACAAGCTGGCAAGCCAGCTCGGATTATCGCTAAGGTAAACGCACTGGTAGAACCGGAAATGGTTCAGGCGTTTTATCGCGCATCAATGGCGGGGGTTCAGGTTGATCTCATCGTCCGGGGTATTTGCTCTCTGAAACCAGGGGTGCCAGGTGTTTCCGACACTATTCGGGTACGCAGCATCATAGGTCGTTTTCTGGAACACACACGGGTGTTTTATTTTGCCAACTCAGGAGAGGAAGAAGTCTGGGCCGGTAGTGCCGACTTGATGAAGCGTAATCTGCTAAGACGCGTTGAAACCTGCTTCCCTATCGAATCAAAGCGCCTGCGGCAACGTATTATCGACGATCTGGACACCTATCTCAGTGATAACACTCAGGCATGGCTATTATCGGCGGATGGTCGTTATCAACGCGTTGCCAGACACGATGGTGATGCGCCCGTGGCAGCACAAACCGTGTTGCTGGAGCAAATGGCTAAAACCTATACGAATTGATGGAAACAATCGCGTTTTACAATCTGAAAGGTGGAGTGGGTAAAACCACCAGCGCTGTTAACATTGCTTGGCAAGCTGCCAGTGAGGGTATTGCCACCCTACTCTGGGATCTGGACCCTCAAGGTGCCGCCAGTTGGTTACTCAATAGCCAGCAAAAATCACTGGCACCCAAGAAGCTGCTGACCGGCAAAACACCGATTGGCAAATTGGTAAAAGCCACTGATTATGCCAATTTAGATATGATTGCAGCGGATTTGTCGATGCGACACTTCGATACGCTACTGTCACAACAGCAAGAAAAAGGTCGGGATGATCTGATTCGTCAATTGGTAGCGCCTTTAGCCGAACAGTACCAGTTAATCGTGCTGGATTGCCCTCCAAGTTTTTCGCTGCTCAGTGAGCAAATTTTCAACACAGCAGACGCGTTGTTTGTGCCTCTGATACCTACCCCATTATCATTGCGAACCTTTGAGCAAACCCGCGACTTTTTCAAAGAAAATCAGCTCAAAGCCAAACGATTGCATGGCTTTTTCAATATGGTCGATCGGCGGCGAACCATGCATCGAGTGATACTGACGCATCCGCCAAAAACTCTGAAAAACCGTCTGAAAACTGTACTGCCCTATTCAGCCCTGATTGAAAAAATGGGCGAGTATCGGGCACCGCTAGGCTGTTTTGCCGGGAAGAGTCCTATCGCTCTAGCTTATCAGCACATGTGGCATGAAATGCGCGCTTTGCTCGGTGAGTTTTCGAGCAGTCGCGATTGGCAGCAAACGGCTAGGTGTTAGTGCTTGTTGTGCTTTGAAATTTTCCAGCAATAGTGAATTTTGGGATTTTTTTCAAAATCCACCGGCAAAGTTGCCCGGCTAATGTCGTCCACAGTCAGCGCGTCTAGTGCTTGTTTATCCAGTTTGAAGTCACGTCGGTTGGTCGAGAAGAACAGCAAGCCACCGGGACGCATGATCTTGATGCAAGCCCAGATAAGCTCGACATGATCGCGCTGAATATCAAACACACCTTCCATTCTGCTGGAGTTGGAAAAGGTCGGTGGATCCAGAAAAATTACGTCATAGCGCTGCTGTTGTTCACGCGCTTGCGACAACCAATCAAGGCAGTTCGCGCGGATAAAACGATGCTGCGGCCCTTCTAGTTTGTTTAGCAGCAGATTGTCTTGTGCCCAGTTAAGGTAGGTATTGGACATATCAACACTGGTAGTTGAGGCAGCACCGGCTGCGGCAGCATATACCGTTGC
>SKGV01000142.1 GCA_007117275.1 Methylophaga sp. | reverse complement strand
GGAAAAATCATGCCGTGCTGCTCCGCCATTCGGCGGATCCATTTATCTGATTTGATGGTCATAAAACAGCCAATATAAGAAAAAAACCCTGATGATAACGTGTTTAATCGCTCTTGATAACAATCTTCGGAAACGCTGAGGCATAATCCTTACCTTCTTTGGCAAGATTAGCCGCAATTCGACGTGCAATGGTTCGGTAGGCCAATGCGATATCACCCTCGGGATCGGTGACAACGGTTGGCTGGCCACTGTCGGCATCTTCACGAATACGAATATCAAGTGGCAGACTGCCCAACATATTGACTCCATAGTCTGCAGCCATTCGTTCACCACCACCGGCGCCGAAGATATGTTCTTCATGACCACATTGACTGCAGATATGCGTACTCATATTCTCAATAACGCCCAACACTGGAACTTTAACTTTTTCAAACATTTTCAGTGCTTTGCGTGCATCCAGCAAAGAAATATCCTGAGGTGTGGTCACAATTACGGCACCGCTGACCGGCACTTTTTGTGACAGGGTCAGCTGAATATCCCCCGTGCCGGGAGGCAAATCAATGACCAGATAGTCAAGTGATTTCCAGTTGGTATCACCGAGCATTTGTTGCAGCGCTTGCGTCACCATTGGGCCACGCCAGATCATTGGCTCCTCTTCATCAATAAGAAAACCAATCGACATACTTTGCAAGCCATAACTTTCAACAGGTTCAATCGATTTGCCATCCGCCGACTCAGGCCGTTGCGTTGTGCCGAGCATCCGTGGCTGACTTGGGCCGTAAATATCCGCGTCAAGTATGCCGACGGTCGCGCCTTCAGCCGTCAGCGCCAAGGCGAGATTCACCGACGTGGTGGATTTACCAACGCCGCCTTTACCAGACGCCACAGCGATGATGTTTTTAACGTTTTCCAGTGCAGGAACACCCTGTTGCACCTTATGTTTAACGATGTGCCAATCGACAGTGACATGCGCATCAACATCATTGTCACTGAGCAATTTTTGCAGCGCATCCGACAACTGGCTGGCATAGCCTTTGGCAGGATAGCCAAGCGTTACTCTTACAGCGATGGGGGCAGCGCTGTCATCAATGACAATTTTTGCTTTGCTGTCAGCGAGGCTCATCTGTGTCGACGGATCAATAAATGCTGCCACCCATTGCTCAATCACGGATACGTTGGTCATGCATCACTCCTGAATAGTCTAAAAATTAGTTTATTTTTTTAACCGGGCTATTTTACGCTGTACAGCGTTTTGCTTCATCCACACGCTGAATGTGGCTATTTTTTGACAAAAACGACCCGACTCAGCTCGTGCAACTCAACTTGAAAAAGCGCTAGGCTGGTTTATCGCTAACAGCAGGACCAGTTGATTGTGCTGAATATTGGGATGATGGCCGCAAAAACGCGCGTCATTACCACACTGCACCGCGGTCACCGTCAAAAAGAGCGTGACCGCCATGCCGACATTTCGTCACACTGTTATGTTTTTGGGAATGCGGCCTATGTGAGCTGCCTAAGCTCGGGGCCAAGTAGTTATCGACCAAGCGCGGCTTGGTTATTTGGGTGGGATCAAATCGTACTGTTTAGGCCAGTCGCGATAGTTAAATACCTGTCCTTGCTGGCGAACACTGGCAATTTCTGCCAGATCTAAGTCCGCGAATACCCATTCGGCCTTGTCTGTGCTGCCTTCAACAAGAATGCCATTGGACGGAAAACCATAGTCCACAGGCGTGTAGAAGCTTGCCCTGCCGGTGTTGACATCTACCGCTTCCGACCACTCTGCCTTGCCAAACGTGGGCGATTGCACCACAAAGCACTGATTCTCCAGAGCGCGTGCTTGACAGCCAATGCGTACCCGGTGAAAACCTGCCTCTGTATCCGTACAGCTCGGCACCAATATCAAATCGGCTCCCGCTGCTACCTGATGATTGGCGATCAATGGAAACTCGCTGTCATAACAAATGTTGATAGCGACTCTGCCTATATCGGTATCAATGACCTTGATTTTGTGTCCGGCATGGATGAGCCACTGCTCATTCTCAAAGCGTGTCATTACTAGCTTATCCTGATAGCCCAGCAGACCATCAGGTGAATACAGATTAGCGCGATTACGGAAGCTATTATCTGTTTGCAACACTGGAAAACTGCAGCCAAGTATCATCACATCATGTTGGCGAGCCAGTTGTTGATGTAATGCGTGCCAGTCGGCATAAATGGATTGCATCGCGTGCAGTTGCTGAGTGAGATCGCTATAGACCGCCTCGCCAAACATCGATGCCAACTCCATGCTGCCATATTCGGGAAACACCAATAACTTGGCGTTTTGTGCGGCTGCAGATTCAACCCAGTGCGTCAGTTTGTCGGCATAGGCTGCCCAATCCTCAAGGAAGCTGATGTCATATTGGGCCGCGGCGACTTTTAATTTGCTCATTGATAGGTTACTCAGAAACAATGCGCCCTTGAGCGCATTTATCAGAATGCATGCGTTTAGAGTTTTTTCATCCAAAACGTCATCGGCTTGGGAGACTCATCGATTTCATCCAACTCTTTCCAGCTGAACTGTGTGGATAGCTCTGGATGCTTTTCATAGCCACGTTTGCGCCAAAAGTTATCCAGAGGCACATAATCTGCAGGACGACGTGGATGATTTTCAGGGCGTTGCACACCACAAAAACAACTATATTCAAAACTGCCCAGTTCTCGAGCATGGGCTTCTCGATGCTCAAAAAATGCCACACCGGCACCTTGTCCTCGGTAGTGAGATAACAGCACTGACTCACCACAGTAAAAAACTGAATCAATGTCAATCGCTGCGTTGACAAATGGCGCTTTAACCTCGTCAGTCTCATAGCGCAGCGGTATGCCCGATGAAGCGCCCACCACCGCGTCATTATCCAGTGCCAGCACAATCACACTCTCTGGAGACTGGATATAGGTTTGCAGATAGCGTTGTTCGTAGTCATAGTCGCCATCGTAGAGGTAGGGAAAGTCCCTGAACACCTCAATACGCAGACGCGCAAGCTCTGGAATATATTGGCTTAAGGCTTCGCCTGACAGACGTTTCAACTGCAACATTTTAGGCCCACTTATTCAATAGCTTTGAATGCCATCAACAATAGCCCATGATAAAGCTGTTGTTGATTTGTTCTACGAAAAAATGACTTAACCGACGACTTGCTTGATCCAGTCTTCCAGGTTGTAATAGTTGGTGATGCGAGCTACTTTGCCATCGCGAATGACAAAAAAAGCACCGGCTGGCAGGTTGTATTTTTGCCCTGCAGCTTCAGGCAGACCTTCATCGGTGCTCAGATATTCACCCAGCACAGTGAATTCAACCGCGGCACGATCACCTGCGTCGTTGGTGGTGATTGAAATATCAACGATTTGTTCTTTGTAGTGGGCATTCATGCGATCCATAAACGCGGTAAATGCTTGTTTACCCACCTCACGACCACCTTGATTGACGTCATGAATCACGTCATCTGTCAGCATGCCCAAAAAGGCATCCATATCTTGACGGTTAAACGCATCGTAGTAGTTTTGCAGCAAGGTCACAGTAGCTTGATTCATCTGGCAAATTCCGTGGAGAGAAAAACGCGAGATCTTAGCCTGTAAATGCTTCAATGAAAAGTAAATATTGCCAAATAGCAACAACAATAAGGCTGCACTGCCAAGGGCAGATGAACAGCATCAGCCAAGGCGCCTTCGCCAGAAAAAATTACCTTCAATGAGGTTTTGCATGGCACAGCCGAACATGAGCGCAGATTGCGTAAATAAACAATCCCATTGAGACTGCCTAAGCGTTGAGACTACGGGCAGTGATCCCCATGAGTTTATAGGTGAGCAGCGATGCAGCAAAATCGTAGGCATGAAAGCCTTCGATGGGTGCAAACTCCATCACATCAAAGCCAATAATACGACGTTGCTTGGCCACTGACTCAAATAATTGCAGAGTCTGATACCAGCCAAGCCCACCTGGTACAGGTGTGCCCGTCGATGGAAACACACTGGGATCCATACCGTCGATATCCAGGGTAAAAAACACATTTTTCGGAAAATCGTCGGGCAATGTAATGCTGGTGACATTGCTTGGCACCAATTCGTCAGCATCCTGATAATGCACACCAAACGCTCCGCGTATCTGCATTTCTTCCTCGCAAAACGCCCGAATACCCAGCTGATACAAAGGAATACCCATATCCACCGCACGCTTCATCACCGAGGCATGACTGAGGATATCCCCCTCGAAGGCTTCACGCAGATCGGCGTGCGCGTCTATCTGCACGATGCCAAAATCATCCAATCCCGCTTGTTTGAGCCCCTTGAGTACCCCATAGGTCACCGTATGTTCACCGCCCAATACCACGGGGATAGCACCCGCTTTGACAATGGCGGCAGTGGCGCTGGCAATTTTGTCTATAACTTGCTCTGGAGCCACTGAACACTCCACCGCGGCACACGTATGAATGCCTAAATCACAGGGGTTACTCTTGCCATCCCACTTTTCCAGCTGCCATGAGGCATTGAGAATGGCCGACGGCCCAAACCGCGTCCCACCGCCGTATGACACTGTTTTTTCGTAGGGGACAGGTAGCACATGAAACATGGCCTGTTGTGGCTCGGCCTGATCGATTTCAGATCCTAGAAAAAATGGATAATGCTCGCTTGACTCAGTGCTCATGACAGTCGCTCTTTAAAGTCCATATAACCAAATTCTTTCACCACCTTCAGCTGGTCGGTTTCACTGTTCCAGACCGCCAATG
>SKGV01000047.1 GCA_007117275.1 Methylophaga sp. | reverse complement strand
CGACGGCCAAAAACGATCAAGAACCTGTGCCACACATCAACGTTAGTTTCAGCCGGCACGGAATTGCGACAGAATTTCATATTCCAGGCGAGTTTTTTGCCAGCACCGAATATCAAAAAATATTGTCATTTGCCAATAAAATCAATGGCTTGTTTGATGGTGAGGGGCGGGTCGAGCGCGGTGATCGCGGTGAGCCGGTCAGCAATTTTGCCCAAGTGGTGACATGGTTACTTCAGGAAGCCAAGCGCGGCCAGCATGTGCAGCGCTATAAAGGTCTGGGAGAAATGAATCCAGATCAGTTATGGGAAACAACGATGGACAAGAGCAAGCGTCGTTTGTTACAGGTAAGAATACACGACGCAATCATTGCAGACGAAACCTTTAGTACGCTAATGGGCGACCACGTCGAGCCACGCAGGGAGTTCATAGAGGCAAATGCGTTGCAGGCATCAAATCTTGATATCTAGTTGGAGCCGTAATGGTTTTGAACGCCAGTGGCATGTGGGAATTATTCGCAGCCAACACGGTCGTTTGTATAGAAAAGGCTATGTGAGTAGCCTTTTTTGTTTAGGGTGTTAATAAGCGGGTTGCCTGACGTTGGTCGAAAGCTCAGCCCTGCCAGCAGGGCCACTGATATGGCTTGTTAGTAGCACATCTAAATAGAATGAAAATTTAGGGAGATTGGTATGACAACGAATCGCGCGCGCTATGATCGCGTTCAGATAACATTGCACTGGCTGATTGCCGCGATTGTACTTTTTATGATTGGTTTGGGGCTTTACATGGTAGAGCTGCCTAGACAAAGTGAGCTGCCAGAAGGTCAGGAGAGTGTCAGGGCGTTTTACTTTCTGTTACATAAATCACTCGGCATCACCGCGGCTATTCTCATCTTTATTCGCGTCGGCTGGCGTTTAACCCACACCCCTCCTCCGCTGCCCGACTTTGTGCCCAGCTGGCAACAACGTGTGTCAGGCTTCACGCATGGTCTTCTGTATGCCTTGATGATTGCCATGCCGATCAGTGGTTACGCACAATCGATGTTCAGCAGTTTTGATACCTATCTCTGGGGTATTACCTTGCCGAGGCTGGCAGAAGCTGATGCGGCGATGCGCGAGAACTTCACCGTCATCCACCAATGGTTGGCCTATTTGTTTATCGCTGTTTTGATATTGCATATCGGTGCCGCTATTAAGCACCGTATCGCCAATGACGGAATCTTTAACAGGATGAGTTTTAAGCGCGATTAAACGGATTTGCTGTTAGAGTGACATCAAGAAACAAAAAAGGCCTGAAAAGGCCTTTTTTGTGGCTTTTAGGCGTGCATACTAGTGAAGCTTGATCTTAGGATGTACGCTGCGGCGGAATAAATGTGAAAGTGATAGCATTAACACCCTGAATGGGCCAAACAACGCGACTTGATGCATTTTGTACAGCGATAAATACATCATTCGTGCTATCAAGCCCTCAATCATCATACTGCCGCGGCTAAGGTTGCCCATCAGATTTCCGACAGTTCCATAGCGGCCGAGCGACACCAGAGAGCCATAATCGTGATAGTGATATTCAGGTGCCTCTTTGCCGGCCATGCGCATGCGAATGGATTTATAGACCAGGCCAGCCATTTGATGGGCTGCTTGAGCGCGAGGCGGGACGTTTTCGTCATGCCCCTGCCATTTGCAGGCACAGCAGTCGCCAATGGCGTAGATGTCATCATCAAGAGTGGTTTGTAATGTTTGACGAACAACCAATTGGTTCATCCAGTTGGTTTCGAGGCCTGCAATATCTTTGAGGAATTCGGGTGCTTTGATTCCTGCGGCCCAAACCTTAATAGGTGCCGGAACAATCTTGCCACTTTCGGTCTTGATGTTATCAGCAGTCACTTCAACAACACGTTCACCGGCCAGCACTTCTACGTCGAGCTTTATGAGCTCATGGTGGGCGGCCGCGGAGATGTTTTCCGTCAAGCCCGGCAAGATACGATCGGCCGCTTCGATCAGAGTGATTTTAACATCGGTAGGTTTAACCTCATCAAGGCCATAGGTGGTTAGCAGGTGTGAGACCTCATAAAGCTGTGCGCAAAGCTCAACACCCGTTGCACCGGCACCCACGATAGCAATATTTAGCTGGCCTTCATCAAGCGGTCTGCCTTGCGTGTGCGCGCGCAGATACGCTTGCAGGAGTTTGTTTTGAAATGTTTCTGCTTGCTTGGTCGTGTCCAGAAAAAGACAGTGATCTTTAACGCCTTTGATGGAAAAGTCATGACTAACACTGCCTACAGCAATCACAAGGTAGTCATATTCAAAGTGTCTGCGCGGAATGATTTCGAGTCCTTCCGGATTCAGTGTCGGTGCAAGAGATATTTGTTTGTTCTGGCGATCAAGGCCGTCCATTTTTCCCATACGAAAGCGAAAGCCGCTGTTGTTGGCTTGCCCAAGATATTCGATTTCATCTTCGTGTGAGTCTAGTGTGCCAGCCGCCACCTCATGCAGTAGCGGCTTCCAGATGTGTGTGCTGGTGCTATCAACCAGGGTAATTTCAGCTTTACCCTTTTTGCCCAGTTTTTTTCCGAGTTTTGTGACGAGTTCAAGACCGCCGGCGCCACCACCGACGACGACTATTTTGGGGATGCGTTCTGACATACCTGCAGCTCCACTGTATTTCATGCTGAGTTATAACAATTACACATCATTCTAGCCTGAATGGTATTGCAAAACCTATCTTATTTTTACTCAACGCGGTGACTCTGGCAAAATTCACCATCTAGAACATTTAACAGGGTTTACACATGCAAGCGAAGCCGGAAAAACCACGTCTGGCATGGGCCGTGACTGGTTCGGGACATTATCTGGATGAGTGCTTGGACATTATTCGTGAACTCGAAGATGTGGATCTCTTCTACAGCGCGGCCGGCGAAGAAGTAATTAGAATGTACGGTCACGATCCAAAGGCGCTTAATTCGACAGGCAGAGTGTATCGGGACAGGGCTGCCAGTGCGCCGCCTGTGGGATTGTTTTACCGAGGGGATTACCACACACTGGTGGTTGCACCGGCAACATCCAACACCGTGGCTAAAATGGTGCTAGGCATTTCTGATACTTTGGTCACAAACGTCTTCGCACAAGCAGGCAAGTGTCGAATACCAAGTATTGTTTTGGCCTGTGATGCCGAAGCTGAAGTCGATACCCCAGCGCCTGATAGAATGGTGCGTTTATGGCCGCGCAAAATTGATTTAGCGCACACGGAAACGCTAAAAACATTTGAAGCGACCACCGTGGTTGAAAGTGCCCAGCAGTTGGTCCAAGCCCTACAACGACGCTTACAAGAAATCAGCGATAAATGACCGAAAAGATACTGTTTCTGACAGGTAAACTGGCTGGACCGAGCGTTCAAAAAGTGCTGGCAGAGATGGATCCGCTGCCCTTTGACTTCCAGATACATCAGCTCGGCCTGTCGGTGGCTGCACTGATGACGGACAAGATAATTGCCCGACGCTTGAAACCAGAGTTATATCGAACATTCGATCGCATTATTGTACCGGGCCGCTGCCGTGGCGATCTGGATGCGCTGAGCCAACAACTGGGGGTGCCTGTGCAACGAGGGCCAGAGGAAATCAAGGATTTGCCATTGTTCTTCGGTCGGGCCCGCAAACAGCCGGACTTGAGTCGTCACGATGTCAGGATCTTTGCGGAGATAGTCGATGCACCTGAGCGAAGCATCGACAGTATTATCGAAAGGGCGCGTTATTACCAGCAAAGCGGCGCCGATGTTATCGACATTGGTTGCTTGCCACAAGAAGCGTTTCCACACATGGAAGAAGCGATCTCCGCATTGCATGACAACGGTTTCAAGGTAAGTGTAGACTCACTTTCATTGGATGACCTAGAGCGAGCCGCCAAGGCAGGTGCTGATTATCTGCTGAGCTTGACCGAGCATAGTGTTCACATTGCGCAGCAGTATGATGTTGTGCCAATACTGGTGCCATCAGAGCCAGGCGACCTGGCCTCACTGGAACGTGCGATGGAGGCCATGGATAAAATTGGCAAACCGTGGATTGCAGATCCGATACTCGACCCAATCCATTTTGGCCTGACAGCTTCTATCGTTCGCTACCATACACTAAGACAACGCTATCCAGACGCGCCGATGATGATGGGGGTGGGTAATCTGACCGAATTGACCGATGCCGACACTAGCGGCATCAATGCATTATTGTTCGGTATTATTTCTGAATTAAAAGTGGGTAATGTACTGGCAACCGAAGTGAGTCCTCACGCCAGGCGCGCGATTCGTGAGGCTGACATGGCAAGGAGAATGATGTTTGCCGCGCGCGAAGACAGCAGTCTGCCGCGTGACTTTACCGATGCGTTGCTGATCCATCACGAGCGGCGACCGTTTCCGGATACTGCGGATGAAATTCGCAATCTGGCGGCGAATATCAAAGATCCCAACTATCGGATCAAGACAGCCAAGGAAGGTGTCTTTATCTTCAATCGTGACTGTTTTTTGCTCAGCGATGATCCGTTTGAGTTTTATCCTCACCTAGCACTAGACAATGATCCCGGCCATGCATTTTATCTCGGAGTTGAGCTGGCTCGAGCACAAATTGCCTGGCAACTGGGTAAGCGTTATACCCAGGATGAAGATCTCAGCTGGGGTTGTGCGGTTGATGTTGGCCCAGAAGATTTGACTCAGCAAAAAGCGCAAGGCACAACCATGAAACGCACGCCCCGGCAGGTTGTAGGTGTCACAGGTACAAAGCAGACATCTTCATCGTCGGCCATCGTTGAAAAAAGGCT
>SKGV01000132.1 GCA_007117275.1 Methylophaga sp. | reverse complement strand
GACAGTGCGTTGATGATTGGCTCATAACAGGGACTGTGGAGCAGAAAATTCAATGGATATACTCGCTTATCTGAAATTGATGGCCGACAAACACGCGTCGGATCTATTCTTGTGTACCGGCACCGAGCCGCAATTAAAAATTCAGGGTGTCATTCGCCCTATAGGCAGTAAAAAGATGTTGCCGGGTGAGACTGCCAAGCTGGCAAATGCATTGATGACTGAACAACAACGTGCAGAATTTGCCAGTGTTATGGAAATGAATTTTGCAATACCGCTGAAGGATGTTGGCAGATTCAGGGTCAATGTATTTCGTCAACGAGGTGAAGTTTCTATCGTCATCCGTTACATAAAAGGCAGTATTCCAAAATTTGACCAATTAAATCTGCCGGATGTGCTGGGCAAGCTGGTGACTGAAAAACATGGTTTGATTCTGGTGGTAGGCGCTCCTGGTAGCGGCAAATCAACCACAGTAGCCGCCATGATTGATCATCGCAATCAGACCACCAAATCTCATATCCTGACCATTGAAGACCCCCTGGAATTTATCCACGCGCATGCTCAATCAATTGTGCAACAACGCGAAATTGGTATGGATACGTTGTCTTACGAAAACGCATTGAAAAATGCCCTGCGTGAGGCGCCAGATGTTATTTTGATTGGCGAGATTCGGGATGTCGAAACCATGAAACACGCCATCAGCTACGCGGAAACTGGTCAGCTCTGTTTGGCGATCTTGCACGCCAATAATGCCCATCAGGCATTGGATCGTATTATTGGTTTCTTTCCAGAATCTGCACGTCAGCAGTTGTTGACCGACCTGTCATTGAACCTGCGAGCAATTGTCTCTCAACGCTTGCTGCCAAGCATACAGGGCGGGATGGTGCCTGCTGTCGAGGTGATGCTGTCATCGCCTTTTATTGTAGAGCTCATTAGCACAGGGGAGATTGCTGGTATCAAGGATGCAATGAAAACCAGTAGTGTTGCCGGCACCATTACCTTCGACCAAGCGCTGCTTCAACTATTTTACCAAGGTAAGATCAGCATGGAAGAAGCACTGCGCAATGCTGATTCGAAGAACGATGTCAGTCTCGACATTCGCATGAATGGTACGTATGACGATGCCGAGGGGCACAACGAGCTCATAATCAGCTAAGCAGGCTAACAGTAATGATACGGTGTATAATCAACCTATTTGAATCTGGGATAATTGGACGATGCAATTACACTTCCTTGACTACGAGCAACCTATCGCAGAGCTTGAAGCCAAAATTGATGAATTGCGTTACATGAGTAACGACAATGATTTGAACATCACTGAGGAAATTCAGAAATTAAAGGAAAAAAGTGAATCGCTGACCCGCTCAATTTTTGCATCGTTAACGCCATGGCAGGTCACTCAAATGGCGCGTCATCCGCAACGTCCATACACCCTTGATTATGTACAGCGTTTGCTCACCGATTTTGAAGAATTGCATGGCGACCGTGCCTATGCAGATGACCAGGCATTGGTGTGTGGTATTGGCCGATTAGACGATCAACCGGTTGCTGTGATTGGACATCAGAAAGGCCGCGATACCAAAGAAAAAGTGTTGCGTAACTTTGGTATGCCACGCCCTGAGGGCTATCGCAAAGCATTAAGAATCATGAAGTTGGCTGAGCGTTTTTCAATGCCGATTTTGACCTTTATTGACACGCCGGGTGCCTATCCGGGCATTGGTGCTGAAGAGCGCGGTCAAAGTGAAGCCATTGCGCGGAACTTGTTTGAAATGGCCAGTTTGAAAACACCGATTATCAGTACTGTCATTGGTGAAGGTGGCTCCGGTGGTGCGTTGGCGGTGGGCGTTGCTGACCATCTGATGATGCTTGAATATGCTATTTATTCGGTGATCTCGCCTGAAGGGTGTGCCTCTATCTTGTGGAAAAGTGCCGAAAAAGCCCCTGATGCGGCGGCCACACTGGGTGTAACTTCTGCAAGGCTGAAAGAGCTCAAGCTGGTCGATGAAGTACTGCCAGAACCACTGGGTGGCGCCCATCGAAACCTTGATGACATGGCCAAACGCCTGAAAATAGCCATCAACAAACAGCTCAAGCAATTGTCTTCTATGTCCAGTGAACAACTTGTGCGCCGTCGGCAAAAACGCTTGCTTGACTATGGTGAGTTTGAAGGCTGATTAACGCATGATACTCAATTCGCAGTGCGTCATGACTGAAGTGCTGCGGCTGAGCAATAAGCGCAATTTATGTCTGGCATACAGTGGCGGCGTTGATTCACATGTGCTGTTACATCTACTGGCCAATTGGCCGCAAGCAGAGCGCCCAAAACTTAACGTCATTCATATCGATCATGGACTCAACCCTGACTCAGCTCGCTGGGCATCTCATTGTAAAAAAACAGTTGAGGGCCTGGGACTTAGCTGTGAAGTCATCAAAGTTGAGGTCACCCAGGTAAATGAGCTTGGACTCGAGGCGGCCGCAAGACAGGCACGTTATCAGGCATTTAAACAACGTTTGACCGATCAGGATTGTCTGTTGACTGCACAACATCAGCAGGACCAAGCCGAAACAGTGTTGTTACAGCTATTTCGTGGCGCGGGCGTGCGCGGGCTTTCTGCGATGAAGGCGGTGACAGACCTTGCCGGCTTAATGGTGGTTAGGCCCTTACTCAATGTTACGCGCGATGCAATAGTCGCCTATGCCAAGCATTATCAACTCGCTTGGCTTGAAGATCCAAGCAATGGCGATGTCTCGCTCAATCGAAATTTTTTACGCCATCAGGTGATGCCGCTACTGGTGGAACGCTGGCCAGCACTCTCGGCAACATTGAGTCGAACGGCTGCTCATTTTGGCGATGCTCAACAGCTACTCGATGAACTTGCTCCGGCTGACTTACGCGCCGCTGAAGTTGATTGGGTTGCAGCCAGTGTGTCAATTTCGGGTCTCAGACGGATCAATCGACAGCGTTGTGCGAATGCCTTGAGATATTGGCTACAGCGACTGGGTTTTCAGGCACCGTCCACAGTGCACCTTGAGCGAATCATCAATGAAGTTTTCAACGCCGCAGAAGATCGTCAGCCGCTGGTGCATTGGCATAGTGTCGAAGTGAGAAGGTTTCAGCAGCGACTTTATGCCATGACCACAGATGATTCGCAGCCGCAGACGCTTGAAATTTTTGATACACGTGAGATTGCAATATCGAACAACATGAACTTGCATTGGCAAGCGCATGCTGGTGCAGGCATGAGTTTGCAAATAATCCAATCTGGTTTGAGCCTCAGGTATCGCAGTGGTGGTGAAAAAATCCAGTTGGCGGGGCATGCTTGTCACCATTCACTCAAAAAGCTTTTTCAGCAATGGCAAATCCCGGCGTGGCGACGTCAGCACATTCCACTGTTGTTTGCAGGTGACGAGCTTGTTGCCGTTGTGGGCTATGGTTGGAGTGAAAAGTATGCCGTCAAAGGCAACGAAACAGGGTGGATCGCGACGACTCAGGCCGGTCAGCAGACCAGTTTTTCATTGAGCGATATCATCGATTCTGGTAATTTATGAGCAACTTGTGCGCTGCCATTCTGGCGGCGCCGTTTTTATTTTGAACTCTCCAATATGACTAAATTTATCTTTGTCACTGGTGGTGTGGTGTCGTCTCTTGGCAAGGGTATCGCGGCAGCCTCGCTGGCAGCGATACTTGAAGCTCGTGGACTCAAGGTCACGCTGGTCAAGTTAGACCCCTACATCAATGTCGATCCCGGCACGATGAGTCCATTGCAGCACGGTGAAGTATTTGTTACTGATGATGGCGCAGAGACCGATTTGGATCTTGGACACTATGAGCGTTTTATCGACGCAAATATGACCAGCCGTAACAATCACACCACGGGGCAAATATACGAAAATGTCATTCGTAAAGAACGTCGCGGGGAATATCTGGGCAATACAGTACAGGTCATTCCGCACATCACTGATGAGATCAAACGCTGCATCTACGAAGGCGCTGGTGATGCGGATGTGGCGCTGATTGAAATCGGCGGCACTGTCGGTGATATCGAATCATTGCCATTCCTGGAAACCATTCGTCAGATGGCAACTGAGTTAGGTCGTGATCGGGCGTTGTTCATTCATCTCACCTTGGTGCCTTACATCAGCTCGGCTGGCGAGATAAAAACCAAACCGACCCAGCATTCGGTGAAAGAGCTGCGCACCATCGGTATCCAGCCTGATGTGCTGCTATGTCGCATGGATCGTGAACTGCCTGAATCTGAACGTCGCAAAATTGCCCTGTTCACTAATGTGCCGGAGAAGTCAGTTATCACAGCGGTGGATGTTGACAGCATCTACAAGATTCCTATGGAATTGCATAGACAACATCTGGATGACATTGTCGTTAAACAACTTGGGCTCAATGCAAAACCAGCCGATTTGAGTCAGTGGCAGCAAGTCTACGACAATCTTTGCCATCCTGATGGCGAAGTGGAGATCGCCATGGTCGGCAAGTATATGGAGTTGACCGAAGCTTACAAATCTCTATCCGAAGCCCTGGTTCACGCGGGTATCCATACGCGCACCAAAGTGAATGTGCATTACGTCGATTCCGAAATCATCGAAAAGCAGGGCAGTGATTGCATTGCTTCAATGGACGCGATTCTGGTGCCAGGTGGTTTTGGCAAACGTGGTGTTGAAGGTATGATTCAAACGGCACGTTTTGCCCGAGAACACAAAATTCCCTACTTGGGCATTTGTTTGGGAATGCAGGTTGCTGTAATCGAATACGCTCGACATATGGCAGGCCTACAAGGGGCATTCAGCACTGAATT
>SKGV01000153.1 GCA_007117275.1 Methylophaga sp. | reverse complement strand
GCTTCCACTTGATGAATAATGGTGTTGGTGAGCTTGTTTAATCCAGGCGCCTGATCGTCGGGAAGCAAAGGCTGGTATTTGTGCTGTAGTCGCTCGGCAGACAGTTGAATGGGTGTCAGTGGGTTTTTGATTTCGTGCGCCAGACGCCGTGCCACCTCACCCCAAGCAGCATGGCGCTGCGCTTGTAGCAATGCTGTGATGTCATCAAATACAATCACCCAGCCGCTGCTGGTGGGCAGTGGAGTGCCTTGCAACATCAAGCTTTGTCGGCCTTTGGTTTGAGTGAGCTCCACTTGCTGTTGCCAAGCGGAGTTTCGGTTTGACCGTTCTTCAATTAATTGACAGAACACCTGTAGGGTGTCGTTCAGCTGGGCCAGCTCTGACAGTGGACTTCCTAATTTTTGCTGCAAATTGACCCCAAGAATCTTGTTACTGGCAATATTTGCTGTGCGCAGATAGTTATCGTCATCAATGGTGATTACACCAGAAGACAAACTACCCAGCACGGTGCTCAAATAACTGGTTTGTTGTTCAAGTAAACGATGACTGCGTTGAGAGGCGTTTCTGGCCTGAGTCAGTCGTTCGGTCATTTGGTTAAAGGATCTGACCAGAAAACCAATTTCATCATGACTGGCGAAATCGAGCTTCATGTTGTAATTGCCAGAGGCGACTGCTTGGGTGCCTTCCGCGAGTGATTGCAGCGGTTGAACAAGTCTTCTGGAAATCCACACAGCAAACCACAAAGAGGCCAGGATGGTTAGAAATACTATTAGACTCAAGGTCAGCGTAAAAATAGTGATCAGCGGCTTGCGCAAATAACTTATTTCCAAGTAGTCGGTGTAGGCATCCTGAACGGTTTTTCCGAGAATGCTCAGGTTGCGATTAACCGGGAACATGACATGTAAAATTCGCTGCTCAGTGAGGGGTGTCAGTGTCGGGATGAGTACCGCCGCCCGAAGTTGAAGTTCATCGTCTTCACCAGGATCCATGCCAATGTAGTCTTCCTGCGTTTGTAATTGTCTAAGGATGGCTTCGCTGGGGCGATCCGGCACCATGATCATTGGGCTGTCGACGCTGGACATGACGAGTTGCCCGTCGATGGTCCAGATGCTGACCTCAAGTGCACCACTGAGCTTGATCAGCTCTCGTAGGTTGTGGCCAAGGTTTTCATCAGGGATCTCAGATAACACGCCCGCCATCATTCTTGTCTGCCGGAGCAAGGTCCGCATTCTAATGCCAAAGGCTGTTCTACTGAGTTCAAGCGAGTCAGTGAGTGCTTGCTCAACATTGACGTCGAACCAACTGTTGATACCGCGATGAAGAAAGTGCAAGGAGAAGCCATAGACAATGGTAGTGGCGCCCAAGATAAGCATGACAAACAGACTGACCAAGCGAGTGGTCAACCGTGAGCCGGGTTGGTTTTGTCTGAAATCACGAAACAAACGATACAAGCTGCGAGCCAGTATTCCTGCCAGCAACATCAGACACAGCAGACCAACAGCAAAAATCAGTAGAAACAGCTCATTAAGCGCGGAGCTGTCTTCAGTTGCTGTAGTTAACAACCACGCCAGCACCAGTAATGAGATGGCAAGATAAAAGTAAGGGGCTGTGCCGGAGCTGAGTCGGCGAATGAGTTTCAGTACCATGCCGCTTCTGTCCAAGGGCTGGTGAGTTGCCATTTGCTCGACAATAATGCGCCAGGTCGCATAGGGGTTGGCAGGGCATGTAAATCCAGACCACTACGCAGTCTTAGCTGAAGCCTTTCGTGTTTGAGCAGTATTTCGGGTGGCAGGGTTAAGGCATCGATTCGGCCCATTGCTGCCAAGGCATCTTCGATGGTGGGAAAGGTCCGATGCTTATGTGTACTGACCGCCGTTAGCACGTATTGTTCAGTGAGTTGATGAGAACGTAGTTCGTAAACCAGTTCAGTGCGCCACACTCTGCGGTTCCATTGCCAAACGGGGCCCAGCAAGGGAATCTCGTTGAGTAACTGAATTTCCTGGAAAAATGTGATGGGCACACCATGCTCGAGCGCTTCGACAACTCGAGGGGTGAGTGGATAGCTGATGAGCGCATTGAGGATATGGCCATTGCCGACTTTGCGAACGTCTGCATGCTCGATCCGAAACGTGTCTGCAATGGCTGGAAATGACGCGCACAGCGCTAGCAGAAGTAGCAGCTTGCGGGTCAGTTTAACTACGCTGAAGACATGCATAATAGAATCCGTCCATTACGTCATCGCCGGGCAGGCGCTGGTATCCAACGCGCGTACGATGCGCTGGCGCATCAGCAATTTGAAGCTCTGTTGCGTCAAGGTGGCGTTGTAAGAAGGCTTCGATTTGCTGCTCATTTTCCTGTTTCATGACGGAACAGGTCGTGTAGATCATCATGCCACCGGCTCGAACTAAAGGCCAGAGGGCGTCTAGAAGTTGTTGCTGTTTGAGCGCTAACTGTGCAATGTCCTCGGGCCTTCGCAGCAACTTGATGTCTGGGTGTCGGCGAATGACACCGATGCCCGAGCAGGGGGCGTCCAACAGGATACGATCGAATAATTGCCCGTCCCACCAGCTTTTTGGTTGGCCGGCATCAGCGCACAGCAATGGAATGTTTAACGCCAGGCGCGAGGCATTTTCAGAAATTTGTTTTAAACGACCTGCGTCGATATCCAAGGCTAGCAGGTCTAGATTGGCCTCATGCTCAAGCATGTGGCAGGTTTTACTGCCCGGCGCTGCACAGGCATCCAGTATTCGAAGGCCGGGCTCAAGATTCATCAGCTTGACGACTTGCTGAGCCGAGCCATCCTGAACCGAGACTTCGCCAGAATCAAAGCCGGGCAATTGATGCACATCAACGGCGTTGTTGAGCAAAATGCCATCGGGACAGTTATCCATGGCATGCGCAGGGATGGCTGCTTGGGCAAGCTTGGTCAGGTAGTCATCTCGCCGGCATTTTTGCCGGTTAACGCGAAGCATCATGGGCGCAGCCTGATTATTGGTGTCGATGATGTCATTCAAGCGATCTGGCCAGTCATGCTTCAATCTATCCAGCAGCCATGCTGGGTGTGCGCTTCGTGCTTCATTATCGCTGGCGAGATGTTCAGTCAAACTGTCTGCACGACGCTGGTAGGCACGCAAACAGGCGTTTATCATGCCGCTGGCCCATTGTTTGCCTAGCCTTTTGCTGGCATTGACGGTTTCGGAGAGTACCGCGTGTGGTGGGGTTCTCATTTGCTTGAGTTCAAACAGTCCACACAACAACAGGTTTTTCAAATCCTGATCTTTGGCTTTCAGGGGTTTGCTGAGTAACTGCTGGCTCAGGTAGTCAAGCGTGCCATAGTGGCGGATGACACCATACGATAATTGCTGGCAGTGGCTGCGCTGCGTGTCCTCCAGTAACGGCAGTGAACGTCCAAGCTCGGCCGTCAGAGAGTGTTTGTCACGACTGACGGCCGTGATGATTCGGGCAGCCAGACTGCGACTACAGAGTGCTTTTGATCGGCTAGCCAAGTGTTTCGCCCACCTCAATTCGATTGGCATTGATGAAGTCTGCAACCGACATGGCTTTTTTTCCGGGGGCTTGAAGATGTTGCAGGCGAAGGACGCCATCACCAGTGGCCACATCGATACCTTGCTTGCTCACAGCCAAGACAGTACCTGCAGAGGATTGGCCGTGGCCGCTGATATGATCGGCCTGCCAAACCCTCAAGGGCTGTCCCCGCCAGGCAGTATATGACACCGGCCATGGGTTGAAGGCGCGTATTTGCCGGTGAATGTCTTTGGCTGGTTTTTGCCAGTCAATCAAAGCTTCGCTTTTGTCGAGTTTATTGGCGTAGCGGGTGTTGGCATCATCCTGTACTTGGGCATTGCCTTGCCGAGCAGGCAAGTCTATCAATGTTTCAACCAGGGCTTTCGCGCCCAGTTGTGCCAGCCGATCATGAAGGCTAGCGGCGGTATCCGTGTCAGCAATGGCGCATCTTACTTCAGTAAGCACGGGACCGGTATCCAGCCCCGCTTCCATTTGCATGATACAGATGCCGGTGTGTTTGTCACCGGCAAGAATGGCGCGTTGAATAGGCGCCGCGCCGCGCCAGCGAGGTAATAATGAGGCATGAACGTTAATACAGCCGAGCTTGGGCGCATCAAGTATGCGTTGCGGTAACAACAGGCCATAGGCAGCCACAATCATGACATCCGCTTCATACTGCTCAAGCCGTTGCCGGTCGTGTTCGTTTTTGAAGTTTTCGGGTTGCTCAACTGGAATTTGATGGAGCAGGGCTAGTTGTTTGACCGGACTGGCGGTCAGTTTTCGTCCCCGGCCTGCCGGACGATCGGGCTGGGTATAGACGGCGCACACCTCATGTTCTGTTTCCAGTAAGGCTTTTAGTGATGACGCGGCAAAGTCTGGCGTGCCTGCGAAGATGATACGCATTAAAGTCCCCAGCGCGGATGATCGATCATTAGCCGTTTTGCTTGTCCAGTCGGGTGCAAACACGGTGGCGTGGTTATTTTACAACAGTCTTTTCCGTTGTGCTTGCCTAGCGTTGCTGAGCCGTGGTGTTCAATGGGAGTGACGGGTAGCCTCAAAGCTTTTGTTTCTGATGTTTTTCCAGGCGTTTTTTGATGCGCTGACGTTTGAGATTGCTTAGATAGTCGACGAACAGCTTTCCATCGAGGTGATCAATTTCATGCTGAATACAGGTTGCCAATAAACCTTCGGCCTCAAACTCTTGCAGCTTGCCTTGTAAGTCGAGTGCCTTGACTCGAATGGTGTCAGCGCGGCTTACGATTTCATAGGCTTCCGGTACCGACAGGCAGCCTTCCTGATATTCACGCTCTCCTACAGTTGCAATAACTTGCGGGTTGATTAATGTCAGTGGTTGGCTTTGGTCTTCTGAGATGTCGATGACAATAACCCGCTTGTCGACATTGACTTGAATCGCTGCCAGGCCGATACCTGGCGCGGCATACATCGTTTCCAGCATGTCGCTTGCCAGCTGGCGTATTTCGTCATTAACCTCATCAACGGGCTGGGCAATATTTCGAAGCCTTGGGTCAGGAAAGTGCAAAATGTTCATCAGTGCCATACGAGTACCATTTATCAGAAAACACGGCTCAGACCACATTTTGTGGCCCAGAGTTTTTTGTATTGTATGATTTGTTGAATGTCATTAGCCATCAAAGCTGCAGGCGGCGGTGACGCGCTTAGCACCACTCGATCCGCGCTGTTGCGCGAGTGTTCTCGGCGATGAACAAGCTACTCTGGCTTGAGACTTGAGTAGAATGCAGCAAGATTACGTATATCTTGATCACTGAGATTGCTGGCTTGTACTTGCATGATCATAGCCATCTGACCGTGACGTTGCTTGTCACGATAGGCTGTTAAGGCTGAGACTAAGTACTCGTAGTTTTGTCCGGCGAGATTAGGGTAGTTTGGCATAGTGGCAATACCATTTGCGCCGTGACATGTTGCACAAACGGCCGATCCGGCTTTACCCGCCGAGATATCTCCGCCAGCAACTGCCAGCTGAGCATTCAGACCGACCAATGTTACAATCGCAGTGAGGAACATCTTCTTCATGGGGCAAACTCTCTGTATATCTGCAAGCTTGGAGCTGCACAGGGTCTGTTGCCGGAACCCCAAGCCTTGCTATGTCTGTTGGGTTAGTTTTTTATCATGCACATCGCTTGATATCCGTTTATTGTTATACCACACTAGCAGTGTTGCTTGTCGACAATGTCGGGACTTGGATAGCCCGACTCCACGAGGACCAAACTATGATTCACCGCATTTTTCTTAGCCTGGTGTTGATGTTCAGTTTACCGCTGGCTGTCAACGGACTTGAGCTGAATCCGAATCACCCGGATCGCTACATCGTCCAGAAAGGTGACACACTTTGGGATATATCAGGGAAGTTTCTCAAGCACCCCTGGCAATGGCCGGACATCTGGCATGCCAACCCACAGGTCGAAAACCCACATCTTATCTACCCCGGAGATGAACTGACGCTGGTCTGGCGTGATGGCCAACCGGTACTGGAACTCGCCAGAGGCTTACCCGAGTATCGGATGTCTCCACAGGTCAGGGACATCACGCCAGCAGCCGCCATACCGGCTATCTCGCTATCGCTAATTGGGCCATTCCTTAATAAGCCGCACGTGGTGGGTGAAGAGATGCTGGCGCAGGCACCTTATGTAGTTGCCACGGCAAATCAGCGAGTCATCGCCGGTGCCGGTGATGCCATTTATGCCCGTGGTACGGATGCTCATGATAGCGAAATCTTCAGTGTTTTCAGCGCTGGGGAGGTTTACACGGATCCAGAAACCGGTGAGGTTTTAGGCTATCAGGCTGTCTATGCCGGAGAAGCTGCCCTCACCCGAGCTGGCGATCCATCAACGTTGCGACTGATTAAAACCTCTCGAGAAGTGATGGTAGGTGATCGCTTGTTGGTGACGGAGGAAGATGGTTTTGATCTGACCTTCTTTCCGCGCAGGCCTGAACGGGACATTGATGCACGCATCATTTCCGTGGTCGATGGTGTATCGCAGATAGGCCAATATCAAATCATCGTAGTGAATCGGGGGGAGCGAGAGGGCTTTGAAACGGGACATGTCTTCTCGATCTACAAACGCGGTGAGACCCTACGCGATACGGTGGCTCAGGAACAAAATGCGATGGTAACATTGCCTGATGAGTATGCGGGTAGAGCAATGGTGTTTCGGGTCTTTGACAAAGTCAGCTATGCCATTGTCATGAAGGCTACCACGGCTATCAACATTCACGACACGCTAAGGTCGGTGGACTTGTAGGAGACAGTTCTGGACAGGTTCAGAGGCGAACAGCTCAACATAGCCTGTTGGTTGGCTCTGCATAGGATTTCTGGTGTCGGCCCAGTTACGTATGGTCGCATATTGAAACATTTCTCCGAGCCTTCGGAGCTGTTTCAGCATCCCGAGCGGGCATCAAAGCTTGCACCGGACCTTCATCAATCCTTGCTGTCTGCCGATTGGGATTTGGTCGAGAAAGACCTGGCGTGGCTGGCGTCAGATGCCAACAGGCACCTAGTCACCTTCAATGACCCTCACTATCCCATACTGCTCAGGGAGATTTCAGATCCACCACCGCTGATTTTTGCGCAGGGTGACATTAGCCTGCTATCAAGGTGGCAACTTGCAGTTGTCGGCAGTCGAAACCCGTCAACCTCAGGGCGGGATCTGGCGTATGATTTTGCGCATTATTTGGGGCAGGGAGAGCTGGTGATCACCAGTGGCTTAGCGACGGGGATTGATGCTGCGGCTCACAAAGGCGCATTGGCTGGCGGTGGCAAGACTATTGCCGTTGTGGGTACCGGCTTAGACCGTGTTTATCCTGCCAGTCACCGTCAGTTGGCACATGATATCGCTGATAATGGCCTGATTGTTTCAGAGTTTGCCCTGGGCACCGCACCCCGACCAGAAAATTTTCCCAGGCGTAATCGAATCATCAGCGGATTGGCCTTGGGTACCTTGGTGGTTGAGGCGGCATTAAAGAGTGGTTCACTGATTACTGCGAGGATGGCATTGGAACAAGGCCGAGAGGTATTTGCCATCCCCGGATCGATTCACAACCCATTGGCAAGAGGCTGCCATCAGTTGATTCGTGAAGGCGCAAAACTTGTTGAGACGGCGAATGATATCATTGAGGAGCTAGGGGCGCTGGCAGCGGTCTCTACCAGTTCAGAGGCAGTGCAAGGCAAGCGTCACACGCAAACGATTTCCGAGGATGCGGATTACCAGGCATTGTTTATGCATCTTGGATACGACCCGATTCACATAGACACACTGATCGCCCGCAGTGGATTGACGGCTGATGTGGTTTCATCCATGCTGTTACTACTGGAGCTCAATGGCGAGGTCGCTTCAATGCCGGGAGGGCGCTATGTTCGCACTGGCTCATGAGAGAAATTGATGAAAGAAAACGTAATTGACGTGCTGTTGTATCTGTTCGAGAACTACATAGACTCGGATGACAACGTTAAGCCAGACAAAGACGCGTTGGAGCTCGAACTGGAGCAGATTGGTTTTCAGGAAAAAGAAATCAACAAGGCATTAGATTGGCTAGACAGCATGACAGTGTTGGCCGGTGAACAGCCGACCATTAATGCTAGCATGCGCATGTTTATGCCTGCCGAGCTGGAAAAACTGGACGTTCAGTGTCGTGGTTATTTATTGTTTTTGGAGCAGGTCGGCGTACTGGACACTGATACCCGCGAAGTCGTCATTGAGAGAGTTATGGCGCTGGAAACAGACGAAATCGATCTGGATCAGCTCAAATGGGTGGTGTTGATGGTGCTGTTTTATCAGCCCGGCCGTGAAGTGGCTTATGCCTGGATGGAGGATCTGGTATTTGAAGATCTTGAAGCCGTGATCCACTGACGGCGTAGCATTGTCACTATTCACACTGAGCCCGTCTTGCCGCGGGCTTTGTTGTTTAAGAGCCTGTTTTTGTTATGGATATTTATGGGAAAAAAACTCGTCATCGTTGAGTCTCCGGCCAAGGCCAAGACCATTCAGAAATACCTTGGCACAGATGTCGAGGTGCTAGCCTCTTACGGTCACGTGCGAGACTTGTTGCCAAAAGAGGGCGCGGTTGATCCGGTCAATGATTTTGCGATGAAGTATCAAGTCATTGATCGGAACAGCAAGCATGTGGAGGCGATTGCTAAGGCGATGAAAAAGGCCGACGTGCTCTATCTGGCAACCGACCCGGACCGCGAGGGAGAGGCCATTTCCTGGCATTTGTTCGAATTGCTCAAGAAAAAAGGTGTGCTAAAGAACAAGGAAACACATCGAGTTGTGTTCCATGAAATTACTAAGCAGGCGGTCAATGATGCCGTAGCGAACCCACGCGAGCTGTCGATGCATTTGGTCAATGCCCAGCAGGCACGACGTGCGCTGGATTATCTGGTCGGTTTCACCTTGTCGCCCCTGCTCTGGAAAAAAGTTCGCCGTGGCTTGTCCGCTGGGCGTGTTCAAAGCCCTGCCTTGCGCATGATTGTTGAGCGTGAGCTGGAAATTGAAGCGTTCAAGGCTCGTGAATACTGGACCATTGAAGCAGATGTTGAGGCTGAGGCAAAAGCATTTCAGGCCAAACTAACTCATCTTGCCGACAAAAAACTGAGCCAGTTTTCCGTTGACAGTGCAGCGCAGGCCAACAAGGTTGTCACCGATCTGAATCAGGCGGCGCAGGGCAAGCTGCTGGTGACAGAGGTCGAGAAAAAACAACGCAAACGTAATCCTTCCGCGCCTTTTACGACCTCAACCTTGCAACAAGAAGCCTCACGCAAGTTGGGTTTTGGCGCGCAGCGTACCATGAGTGTGGCGCAACAGCTGTATGAGGGCGTCGATACCGGCGAGGGTGCGGTAGGTCTTATCACATACATGCGTACCGACTCGGTCGCCTTGGCGGCTGAGGCTGTGTCTGAGATTCGCCAGCTGATTACCAGCAAATACGGCAGTCAGTCGCTGCCATCCAAGCCACATGAATACAAAACCAAGTCAAAAAATGCGCAAGAAGCACATGAGGCCGTTCGCCCAACTTCAGTAGAACGCACGCCAGAAGCCATGAAGGCTTACCTGTCAGCGGATCAACTCAAGCTGTATACGCTCATTTGGCAACGCACCATGGCTAGCCAAATGATTCATGCCACGCTCAACACGGTTGCTGTGGATATGGCGTGTGGTAAGGGAAATAGCTTCAGAGCGACCGGCTCGACAGTGGTCAACCCCGGCTTTATGAGCATTTACATGGAAAGCCGTGACGACAATGCTGAAGATAAGGATGAAAAGCTGTTACCTCCGATGGAGGTCGGACAAGTCGTCACATTGGTCAACATTCGTCCAGAGCAGCATTTTACTGAACCACCACCTCGTTACAGTGAAGCCAGCTTGGTCAAGTCACTGGAAGAGCATGATATTGGCCGTCCTTCGACCTATGCCAGCATCATTTCCACCTTGCTGCAGCGAGAATATGTTGAGCTGCTGAACAAGCGTTTTCACCCGACCGATGTTGGCCGTGTGGTCGGTAAGTTTCTGGTTGAACACTTTACCCGCTATGTCGATTACGACTTTACTGCCAGGCTCGAAGATGAGCTGGATGCGGTGTCTCGAGGCGAGGAAGAGTGGATCCCGTTGTTGCGAAATTTCTGGGGACCCTTCAAGGAGCAGGTTGAAACCAAAGACAAGGAAGTGCAGCGCAGCGATGTAACACAAGAGTTGCTGGATGAGGACTGCCCAAAATGTGGCAAAAAACTGTCCAGTCGCCTGGGTCGCAGCGGCCGCTTTATTGGCTGTACCGGATATCCGGAGTGTGATTACACACGCAACATCAACGGCGAGGAAACCAGTGCCAGCGAGCCCGAAGTGGTTGAAGGCCGCAAGTGTCCCAAATGTGATTCTGATCTATGGGTTCGCACCGGTAAATATGGCAAGTTCATCGGTTGTAGTGGTTACCCAAAATGCAAACATATTGAGTCGTTGGAGCAACCGGCCAACACTGGTGTGATCTGCCCGAAATGCAACAAGGGCGAAATCCTCACCCGAAAATCAAGGCGTGGCAAAGTGTTTTACTCTTGCTCGGAATATCCAACCTGTGACTATGCGCTATGGAATGAGCCGGTGAATGAGCCTTGCCCGAACTGTAGTTGGCCGATTTTGACGCTGAAAACCACCAAGAGCAAAGGCACTGAAAAGGTCTGCCCGCAAAAAGAATGCGGCTACAGCGAACGAGTCGAAACCGCGGATTAATTTTTGCTGTCGGAATGGCCTAAATCTCGCTGCGGATCGATAATGTCCCGCAGTTTTTGTTTGAGCTCTGAAAGCTCTGGAAAGCGGCCTTGATGTTTGCGCGACCAGATAAGCGTGTCATCCACATGCACTTCAAAAATGCCCCCAGTGCCGGGCCTTAGCACAACTTCGGCAATGTCACCCTCAAAGGTGGTCAGCAGTTCTTGTGCTGTCCAACTGGCTCTTAGCATCCATCTGCATTGACTGCAGTAGTGAATGAGTAGTGTATGCCTGGTGTCAGTCACTGCTAATCTGCCTTAAGTGCCTCAAACACCCGTGATGCTTGATTCAGGGCCGATTCTGCAGAGGCTTCAAGTACATTGAAGTGCCCCATCTTGCGGCCAACGCGTGCCTGTTTTTTGCCGTACAGATGCAGTTTGACATTTGGTCGCTGCAAAGCCACCTGCCAGTTAGGTTGTGAGTTACCCCAGATATCGCCAAGCAGGTTAATCATTACGACGGGCGAGATCAATGAGGTATCACCGCTGGCCAAACCACACAGCATTCTGACTTGCTGTTCGAACTGTGAGCTGTGGCAGGCGTCCAGGGTGTAGTGACCGGAATTGTGGGGTCTTGGCGCGATTTCGTTGGCAATAATGTTGCCGGATTGGTCAACAAAAAACTCAACGGCCATGGTGCCGACGTAATTCAGTCCGGCAGCAATTTTGCCTGCCATTTCAATGGCTTTTTCTTGATGAGCCGAGCTGACGCTAGCAGGCACTCGGGTAGAATGCAGAATACCGTTGACGTGCACATTCTCGGCCACAGGAAAGTGGTAGATCGCACCCTGCTCGCTGCGAGCCAGCACCACCGAAATTTCACGATCCAGCTGGATACGTTGCTCTAGCACACATTCTTTCTGGCCCAGTGATTTAAAGGCTTGCAGCGCTGCATCAAGAGTTTCACAGACCACCTGACCCTTGCCATCGTATCCAAAGCTGGCAACTTTTAGGATGGCTGGAAATTCAACGCTCTTGGCTGCCGCGATTAGATCTTCTTGGCTATGGATGCTGGCAAACGGAACCGTGGCAATACCGAGACTGTTGATAAAGTCTTTCTCGACGTTACGATTTTGTGTTTTTGCCAAGGCCGTTGAAGAAGGGTGAACAACCGTTCGCTGCTCAAGAAAGGCCAGGCTGCTGGCAGGAATATTCTCAAACTCGGTAGTGATAGCGGCACACTGCTGTGCCATTTGTATCAGTGCTTGCTCGTCTGTGTAGTTTGCGCAAATGTGCTGATCGGCAATAATTCCAGCGGGGCTGTTTTGATCGGGGTCGAGTACGATAACCCTGTAGCCCATTGACTGGGCGGCGCTGGTGAACATACGGCCTAGTTGACCGCCGCCGAGCATTCCAAGAGTTGAACCGGGCAGTATCATAATGGCGCTTATTCCGCGTGTGCAGGCAGTGTCATGCCGAGCACCGCCTGGGTTTGTTGCTGACGAAATGCCTCGAGTTTTTCTCGGAGCGCATCGTCCTGTGTCGCCAGTTGAGCAATGGCAAACAAAGCAGCATTGGCGGCACCTGCTTCACCAATCGCAAAGGTTGCCACCGGTATGCCTTTGGGCATCTGGACTATTGACAACAATGAGTCCTGACCTTTCAAATACTTTGACGGAACTGGCACACCTAATACCGGTAAACAGGTATTGGCTGCTATCATGCCCGGAAGATGTGCGGCGCCACCAGCCCCTGCAATGATGCAGCTAAGGCCTCGTTGATGCGCAGTTTTCGCGTAGTCGCTCAACAGATCGGGCGTTCGGTGTGCTGATACGATGCGTGTCTCGTGGGGCACGCCAAACGCCTCGAGTTGCTCAACGGCTTTTTGCATCACAGGCCAATCACTGTTGCTGCCCATGACGATGCCGACAACCGGTGTATTCATGATAGTTCCGTTGCATTGACAGAAAAGCAATGCATTTTAGCTATTTTATTGAAAATAGGAAAATTTACTGCAGTATTTGCGGTCATAGACAGCACGGCAACAATTGAACGGAAGGGGACGAGCAGATATACTGGTTTGCCCTTTCTGCCGTGTTTTTGTACACGTCCCAACACACCCAATTTCATGGGGCCGGTTAACCGGAGGGCAACGTGGCGGCGTAAACAGTAACTTAAAGGTACGTGACGTGAGTCAGCCAACTGAATTGACACAGGGCCTCTACCGGCCCGAATTTGAAAGAGACAATTGTGGCTTCGGCCTCATCGCGCAAATGGATGGCAAGCCAAGTCATTGGCTAGTCAAAACTGCGATTGAGGCCTTGGGTAATCTGACCCATCGTGGCGCAATTGGTGCTGATGGCAAAACCGGTGACGGTTGTGGCTTGTTATTGAAAAAACCTGACAGCTTTTTTCAGGCGGTCGCTGCAGAGCTCGGCTTTAATCTGGCGGATCGATATGCCGTGGGTATGGTGTTTTTGTCACAGGACACCGTCAAGGCTGCTGACGCGCAAAAGGCAGTGGTCTACGCAGTCAAACAACAAGGCCTCGAAGTTCTGGGTTGGCGCGATGTGCCCGTTGATGCGGCGTCTGCCTGTGGTGATGAAGCATTGCGTTCCTTGCCTGTAATGCGTCAGTTGTTTATCAATGCGGCAGACAATATGGATGACGCTGCTTTTGAGCGCGCTCTGTATATCGCAAGACGCAAAGCCGAAAAAGCCATTACTGACGACTCGGATTTTTATATTCCCAGCCTGTCAGCGCAAGTCGTTTCCTACAAAGGTCTGGTAATGCCGTCATACCTGCCGGTGTTTTACAAGGATCTAAATGACGAACGCTTGGAAACCGCCATTTGTGTGTTTCACCAGCGGTTCTCTACCAATACATGGCCTCAGTGGCGCCTGGCTCAACCATTCCGATATCTAGCGCATAATGGTGAAATCAACACGGTTCAGGGTAACCGTAACTGGGCCTTGGCTCGTGGTGCCAAGTTTGCAACATCACTTATCGAAAATATGGATGATATCCGCCCACTGGTCGGAACCATCGGGTCGGACTCTTCCAGCATGGACAATATGTTAGAGGCGCTGCTTGCCGGTGGCGTTAACTTGTTCCGCGCCATGCGTTTATTGATTCCACCTGCGTGGCAGAATGATCCGACGATGGATGCCGATCTCAAGGCATTTTATGACTTTAACTCCATGCACATGGAGCCTTGGGATGGTCCGGCGGGTGTGGTGATCACAGATGGTCGTTACGCTGCCTGTACCTTGGATCGCAATGGCCTGCGTCCGGCGCGTTACGTTATCACCAAGGATCGCCATATCACACTGGCTTCCGAAGTCGGGGTTTATCAGTACAATGCCGAAGATGTGGTGGCTAAAGGTCGTCTGAAACCGGGTCAAATGCTGGCGGTGGACACGCAGACCGGTGAACTGATGATGCCGGACAGCATTAACGACATGCTCAAGTCGGCACAGCCCTACCGGCAGTGGTTGGCAGATAATCTGATTCGGCTTAAAGATTCCGCAGATGATCAAACCGCTCCCACCATTGAAGGTGAGTTGCTAGGCATTTACGAAAAGCTGTTTGGCGTTTCATTTGAAGAACGTGATCAGGTCTTGCGGGTGCTGGGCGAGGACGGTCAGGAAGCCGTCGGATCCATGGGTGACGATGCGCCATTCCCGGTGATGTCGAGCCGTGTCAGATCGCTTTATGATTATTTCCGTCAGCAATTTGCTCAGGTGACCAATCCGCCGATTGATCCGCTGCGTGAAAACATCGTTATGTCCCTCGAAACCTGTATTGGTGAAGAGCGTAACCTGTTTGAAGAGAGCGAAGAGCATGCGCAGCGAGTAGTGGTTGACTCGCCGGTGTTGTCCGAGAGCCAGTTCCGTCAGATTTTATCTCTTGGCGACAAAAATGCTGGATGCCGCTCAACAACCATCAGCCTTCAGTACACCAAAGACACGGACCTTGAAAGCGCAATAGATGCTATCTGCCAACAGGCAGAACAGTCAGTTCGCGATGGCGTTGTGGTGCTGGTGCTGAGTGACCGTACTACCCAGAAAGATCAGTTGCCAGTTCATGCGCTGCTGGCAACGGGTGCAGTGCACCAGCACTTGATCAAGGTCGGATTGCGTTGTGATGCCAATATTTTGGTGGAGACTGCGACAGCACGCGATCCGCATCATTTTGGCGTGTTGCTGGGCTATGGGGCGACGGCGATTTATCCCTATCTTGCCTATGCCTGCCTGAATGACCTGATCCAGACCGGAGAAATCAAAAACATTGACCGTGCTGAAGCCTGTAAGCGTTATCGCAAAGGCATCAACAAAGGCTTGTTCAAGATCACCTCAAAAATGGGTATTTCAACCATTGCCAGTTACCGTGGCGCGCAGCTGTTTGAAATTGTCGGTTTGAATGATGTGGTCGTTGACAAGTGTTTTACTGCGAGCACCAGCCGAATCAACGGCACCAGCTTTGAAGAGTTGCATCAAGATCAACTGCAACTGGCGGCACTTGCCTGGAATCAGCGTAAACAGCGCGATCAGGGTGGTTTGTTTAAGTTTGTGCATGGTGGCGAATACCACGCTTACAACCCGGATGTGGTCGCAACACTGCATAAAGCAGTGCAAGGTGGCAGTTATGATGATTACAAAGCCTATGCCGCATTAGTCAATGAACGTGAACCCATGGTATTGCGTGACCTACTCGGTGTGAAGCTGGCTGATCAGTCACTTGATATTGAAGACGTAGAAGATCTCGGTCAGATTCTGCAACGATTCGATAGTGCCGGCATGTCTTTGGGCGCTCTGTCACCAGAGGCGCATGAAGCACTGGCCATTGCAATGAACCGCCTGGGCGGCCGTTCTAACTCTGGTGAGGGCGGTGAAGATCCCGACCGTTTTGGTACAGAGCGAGTCTCGAAAATCAAACAAATTGCCTCTGGCCGATTTGGGGTAACACCGCATTATTTGGTTAATGCAGAAGTATTGCAGATTAAAATTGCTCAAGGCGCCAAGCCGGGTGAAGGCGGTCAGTTGCCGGGTGGCAAGGTCAACCAGATGATTGCCACCTTACGGCACTCTGTTCCGGGCGTGACCTTGATCTCACCGCCGCCGCATCATGATATTTACTCGATTGAAGATCTGGCGCAGCTGATTTTTGACCTGAAACAAGTCAACCCGGAAGCGCTGGTCTCGGTCAAGTTGGTATCACAGGCAGGAGTGGGAACGGTCGCTGCTGGCGTGGCAAAGGCCTATGCTGATTTGATTACCATTTCTGGTTATGACGGTGGCACAGGTGCCAGTCCGTTGACCTCGGTGAAGTATGCCGGTGGCCCCTGGGAGCTAGGCTTGTCTGAAGCACATCAGACCTTGCGCGCCAATGATTTGCGAGACAAGGTTCGTTTGCAAACAGACGGTGGCCTGAAAACGGGGCTGGATGTCATCAAGGCTGCAATTTTGGGTGCTGAAAGCTTTGGTTTTGGCACCGGGCCGATGGTCGCGTTGGGCTGTAAATACCTGCGTATCTGTCACCTGAATAACTGCGCTACCGGTGTTGCAACTCAAAACGAAACCTTGCGAACACAGCACTTCATTGGCTTGCCGCAGATGGTAATGAACTACTTCCAGTTTGTTGCCCGTGAAACCCGTGAATGGTTGGCTAAGCTCGGCGTGCGTAGTTTGCAGGACTTGATTGGCCGTACCGATTTGCTTGAAGTGTTGCCTGGCGCTACCGCCAAGCAGCAAAAACTTAATTTAATGCCTTTACTGTCGGATGCCGGTATTGCTGCTGACAAGCCGCAGTATTGTATTGAGCCGAGCAATGCGCCTTATGACAAAGGTGAGCTGGCAGAGCAAATGGTGCGTGATATCAAGGATG
>SKGV01000075.1 GCA_007117275.1 Methylophaga sp. | reverse complement strand
TCTGATAACGCTCTTTTAGTTGCGGCTCTTGTTCCATGGCCTTGGTCAACGTCATCTTCAATTCAAAAGGCACCAGTTTTGCCAACTGATCAACAAAGCCATAAGGATGCCCCAGCACCCGACCAACATCGCGCAATACCGCCTTGGCTGCCATGGTGCCGTATGTGATGATCTGTGACACATGATCGCGGCCATAACGTTGTGAGACGTAATCAATCACCCTGTCACGGCCATCCATGCAAAAATCAACGTCAAAGTCAGGCAGCGATACCCGCTCGGGATTCAAAAATCGCTCAAACAGCAAGTCATAGGCCAGTGGATCAAGATCGGTAATTTCAAGCGCATAGGCCACCAGCGAACCGGCACCAGAGCCACGCCCCGGCCCCACAGGCACGCCATTGGCTTTAGCCCAGCGGATAAAGTCAGCAACGATCAAAAAGTAACCGGGAAACCCCATGCTGTTGATAACATCGAGTTCGATCTGCAAGCGTGACTGGTATGTTTCACGTTGCGCTTCCCGCTCGACCTCATCGGGATACACTACGGCAAGGCGCTTAGCCAGACCTTTGAATGACTCTTCTGAGAAAAACTGTTCGGTAGTCATGCCTTCCGGCACCGCAAAATCGGGCAGGAAGTGCTGCCCCAATGTCAGTTGCAAATTGCATCGTTTAGCGATTTCAACAGTATTTGTAATCGCTTCGGGAATATCATGAAAAAGCCGATCCATTTCTTCTGCGCTGCGCAAATATTGCTGATCGGAATACAGCCTCGGACGGCGCGGATCGTCGAGTTGTCGGCCGTCATGAATACAGACTTTGGCTTCATGCGCCTCAAACTGATCCGGCGTCAAAAAACGCACATCATTGGTCGCCACAACTGGCAAGTCAGCCTCAGCCGCCAGTTTCAAAGCCTCTTGAATAAAACGCTCTTCATCCTCCCTGCCTGTACGAATTAACTCAAGATACAATCTATCCGGAAACAACCCCTGCCAGTATGGCAGTGCAGCGAGTGCCTCATCCAGACGCTGATTGAGCAAATCTCTGGCCAGCAGACCATCACGACCGCCGGACAGGCAGATCAAACCATCGGTATGTCCAGCCAACCAGCTGTGCTCGAGTGTGGGAACGCCCAGCTGCTGGCCTTCGATGTAGGCGCGTGACAGCAACCTCGATAGATTGTGATAGCCCTGCATGTTCATGCATAGCAGCACGAACCGACAGTGTCGTTTGTTATCGGCGGGATCTTTCAATCTAATATCTGCGCCGAGTATCGGCTTGATGCCTGCTTGGAGGGCGGCATTGTAGAGTTTTACCGCTGCAAACAGATTATGTTGATCGGTGATAGCAATGGCGGGCATACCGGCCTTGGCCACCGTTGAAGCCAGTGGCTTAACTCTCACCAAACCATCGACTAACGAATAATCGGTATGCAAATGCAAATGTACAAACTGTGCTGACATGTATTCTCAAATTCTGAACATAAATGCGAGGAAATCCTGTTGTCTGTTCTGACACAGCCGATAGACTGCTCAGGCAAGATCCATCTGACGTTCGGTATCAGGCGCATACTCTGCAATCAGATTGACCGCCTGCTTCCATTGTTGTGTGGCAAACAAGCTTTGGAGATCCATCGTATGCCGGCCATGCAACCTGACCAGTCGTGCGTGTCGTAATGGATCGGCGTCGCATTTGAGTGTATCAAGTACCGTCTCAACCTGCTGTGGATTATTGCATAGCAACAGCAAATCACACCCGGCCGATAAGGCAGCTTCTGCACGCTGGGTCATATCACCGATGATAGCCGCACCTTCCATGCTCAAATCGTCACTGATGACCGCACCCTGAAAGCCCAGCCTCTGGCGGAGTATCTGCTGTATCCAATACCGCGAAAACCCGGCCGGTAAGGAGTCACACTGACTGTATACAATATGCGCTGGCATGACACCGGCAAGCGCCTGCTGACACAGACGACTAAATGGCAACATATCAGCTTGCAGCATATCCTCAAGATGTCGATCATCCACCGGCAACCCAAGATGTGAATCAATTTCAACAGCGCCATGACCGGGAAAATGCTTGCCGACGGCTGCCATGTAGGCCTGCTTCATTCCGCTAATATAGGCACGCGCCAGCTCGGTAACAGCCAATGGGTCGCGATGAAAGGCACGATCACCAATCACTTGGCTAACGCCATAGTCAAGATCCAGCACCGGTGCGAAGCTGAAATCTACACCTACTGCACGTAATTCTGCCGCCATCAACCAGCCGGTCACTTCAGCCTGATGCAAGGCACGTTGTGTATGTTCATGATAATGACGACCCAGAGCGGCCACTGGCGGTAATCGAGTGAACCCTTCACGAAAGCGTTGTACCCGACCACCCTCATGATCAACAGCAATCAGCAAGTGGGGGGTTCTCAAGCCATGAATCTCTGAAGTCAGTGCGGCTATCTGTTCAGGAGAGGCATAGTTACGACTGAATAAAATTACGCCGCCTACCAGGGGATGTTTGAGGATTTCTTTTTCGGTATCGGTCAGTGCCACACCGGACACATCCACCATCAGGGGACCCAATGTCATGCCGTTTTCACCTTATGCTGTTATCTCGACTGTAGTACCCAGTGGTATCATCGCAAACAATGTCAATAAATCATCGTTATGCATCCTGATGCAGCCATGCGATAGTGCAACACCCACCGGCAACTCATCAGGACAACCATGGATATAGATATAACGCTGCATTGTATCAACATTCGCCAGTCGGTTTTTGCCTGGTTCCAAACCAGAAAGCCAGAGTATTCGGGTCAAAATCCAATCCCTGTCTGGATATTTACTGCCAAGTTCTGGGCTGTATATTTCGCCGGTCGGGCGGCGTCCGACAAACACCGTGTTCACTGGCAAACCATCACCTATTTTTGCGCGAATTTGATGCAAACCACGCGGTGTACAACCACTATTCTTTTGCTCTCCCGATCCGTTTAATGCAGTTGACACTGGCGCATCAAACAGCAAGTTTTCACCCTGCCACAACCAGCAGTGCTGATCGGCAATTGAAATCTTCAGATAGCGTTCATGTTGATTCTGTGGAGACTGCATCCTGTGCCGTCAATGGAAAAAACAAACGTCCACAATAACAAATGCCGCAGAGCTTGCGTATATCGTCATCATGGTCGTGAGGCCAGATAAGCGCCCCACCAGCTATATACCTGTATCACGGCAAGCAAGCCAGCCAACAACAAAGCGAGCAGTAGAAATCTGTCCGCCAATGACTGTCTTGGCTGCAGTTCATCCACCATCAGCGCCTCATGATGGTGTTGATCGATAGCGTCAATGGCCTCGGCAAAATCGTCGGTTGATCCTGCCTCAAACGCCTGATAAGGCACGCTCAAGGTCTTAAAAAACTCATGCAGCTTACGCTCAGGCATGTCGACCCAGAGGAAATTATCCTGATCACTCGGGTCGAGTGTCATTCCGCGCATTGCCGGCAGATAAATCCAGATAATGCCAATCTGCAGCGTATGATAGCGTTGCCGAATGAACGACTGCTCCTGTTCGGTCAACACCTGGCCACCGTCGGAAATCAACAACACTCTTCGAGCACCTCGATAAGCCTCATGCTCAAACATGTCTGCCGCTTTTAATAACGCTTCAACAATATTTGTTTGAGAAATACCCCGTCCCAGCGCACCTGCGTCAACCGTCGCTAAAACTGCATCCTTGTGATAGGTCAATGACAATAGTTCGGTTGCTTGATTACTGAAAAAAACATAACCAAATCGATCATCGGGTCGTCGCTGAATAAATTCAGTCAGATAATCACGCGATACTTGACGCTTGCTTTGTGTACCCATCGGCACTCTCGATAGGGTATTACGGGGTAGCGCCGCAAAAATATCGTCCATGCTGCGGCTTCGATCGACCAGGATGATGATTTCGGCCCCCTCGCCGCTTCGCTGACTCAGCTGTTCGGGAAGATGCGGCCCTGCCAACGCTATGATAACTAGCGCTATTAACATACTGGCCGCAAGTTTAATCAGCGGTGTCAGAATACGTGAGACGAGATCAACGGGAGTTAATCTAAGCCAGACAACTGACTTTCGGGCATTCACAGTTACAAAGGCCAACAATGCCAGCGGCAAGGCCCATAGCAAACTAGGCAGTTCCCAAACAATTTCGCTCATCTGCACCGCCCTGTCTGCTGGCCATTGTTGCTGAACTGTTTTATGTATTGCTTTTTGTCAAACCAACCAACAAGCCATAAGGCAAGTAGAGTAATAACAAAAGCAACAAGGCCAGTCCGGCAAAGATTGGATAGGGATCATAATCGACGCGCTGTGTTCGGGCTGAGTCATGCGCTCTAAGTGTTCGCATCAACTGATTGGCCGTTGGCATATCCAAATAGTCAAAACCGACCATGATGCCGAGTCTGTCCATGTGCGCAGGCTTTTGTGATGACAGATGTTCAGTACGTTGCACATTCGCCATCGCATCGCTCAAATCACCACGAAAGGCAGCATAGACATCGACCTGTAGCACGTCATTAACGTCCCAATAACCGATAATTTCCCCATCTTCATTAGTCTTGGGTATTGGCTGCAACTCGGTGCCACCGACACCTATCAGCACACCACTGACCTCGCCGGGGGTGCCAGCAAATTTTGGATAGAGTGTTTCGTGGAGTGGCGGTGACTCATGACCATCGGTGATAAATACGATACTTGGCTCCGGTTGCATATCTTTGGCTTGATTGATTGCCGTAAAGAGGGCCTTGGAGATTTCACTGGCTTTGGCCCAGGCCATGGGAGGCTCAATTTTGTACAACACCTGAATCAGGTCATGATAGTTGGCGCAAACCTCAATGGGATTGACCAGAATCAAACTGCGTGCATCAGTAAAC
>SKGV01000030.1 GCA_007117275.1 Methylophaga sp. | reverse complement strand
TTGCATCAGGCCGCGCGGGGGCAACAGGAGCATACCCGGGCACGATATCTACAATGACTGGCTCAGCTCCCGGTGAATGTTGATCACTGAATACAACCGTCCCTGTTTCATCAACAGATCGATAAATGACTGTCTCAGCATAAGCGCAGGAACAGAACAAAAGAATCAATGCAATCGCTGATTTCATAAATCAAGCATAAGCCACCGCTGATTGATGCGCAAGAATCTACGCCATAAAAAAACGCCTCCGAATGGAGGCGTTTTTCTGGCTACACACGACTGAGGATTAGACGCTGAAGTAGAGATCAAATTCAGCAGGATGTGTCTCCATACGCAGACGAGTAACCTCTTCCATTTTCAATGCGATGTAGCCATCAATCATGTCGTCAGTGAATACACCGCCTTCAGTCAGGAAGGCACGATCATTGTCAAGCGCTTCCAAGGCTTGGTCGAGTGCATGACAAACAGTAGGAATGTTTGCAGCCTCTTCAGCAGGCAAATCGTACAGATCCTTGTCCATTGCATCGCCAGGATGAATCTTGTTCTTGATACCATCCAGACCTGCCATCATCATCGCTGAAAACGCCAGGTATGGGTTTGCTGATGGGTCAGGGAAACGCACTTCAATACGACGGCCTTTAGGATTGCTGACAAAAGGAATACGAATCGAAGCACTGCGATTACGTGCTGAATATGCCAGCATAACAGGCGCTTCAAAGCCTGGCACCAGGCGCTTGTAGCTATTTGTAGATGAGTTGGTGAATGCGTTGAGTGCACGAGCGTGCTTGATAATGCCACCAATGTAATACAAGGCAGTTTCAGACAGACCACCGTATTTGTTACCGGTGAAGAGGTTTTCACCCGCTTTGGCAAGTGATTGATGCACGTGCATGCCACTGCCATTATCACCCACCAATGGTTTAGGCATGAATGTCGCTGTTTTGCCGTATGCGTGCGCAACGTTGTGAACAACGTATTTCAGAATCTGCACTTCGTCGGCCTTTTTGACCAGTGTGTTGAATTTAGTACCGATTTCACACTGACCTGCAGTGGCAACTTCGTGATGATGTACTTCGGTAACCAAGCCCATTTCTTCCATGGTCAAACACATGGCTGAACGAATATCTTGCAATGAGTCGACGGGAGGGACCGGGAAATAGCCGCCCTTAACGCTTGGACGGTGACCTTTGTTACCATCAGGAAAAACTTTTTCTGTATTCCATGAAGACTCATCTGAGTCGATTTTGTAGAACGAGCCTGAAATATCACTGCCCCAGCGCACGTCATCAAGGATGAAAAACTCTGGCTCAGGGCCAAAGAATGCGACGTCAGCAAGACCGGTAGATTGCAAGTAAGCTTCTGCACGTTTGGCAACACTGCGGGGGTCACGTTCGTAACCTTGCATGGTAGCCGGCTCAACAATGTCACAACGAATGATCAGCGTGTTGTCGTCCATAAAAGGATCCATGACCGCAGTACTTGGGTCCGGCATTAGGATCATGTCTGATTCATTGATGCCTTTCCAACCTGAGACAGATGACCCGTCGAACATTGCACCTTCTGAGAATGTATCCTCGTCGATGCTGTGAGCTGGGTATGAAACATGCTGTTCTTTACCTCGAGTATCTGTAAAACGGAAGTCAACAAATTTGACATCCTGGTCTTTGATCATCTGAAGCACATTTTCGACTGACATTTTAATTCTCCATTTTGATAACTGCACATGTGTGCAAAAAACATTCGCCATTTTTGTTGCACAAAGCTTGCCAACTTCTGATGAGCGTTAAATTAACCGTTTGAGTGCATGCGAACCACCAATAAGCACCAAAAGTGTGCATGCTTGACTGAATTTGCACTTTATTAGTGCAACTCACCTATCCGGGCCACGATATTGACAAATAATTTGTCTTCGACACATACAAGACTCTGGCATTTTTTGAAGCCGGATTGTTCGACCATGCAAGAGCATGGTGCGATTTTCATTGTGTTTACTTTAACTGAGCACGGATCATCCTAAGCCGTGCCACCCACGGTGATTGCGTCAACCTTTAGCGTTGGTTGCCCTACACCAACGGGGACGCTCTGTCCTTCCTTACCACAATTGCCAACCCCGCTATCAAGCGCCAGATCATTACCCACCATGCTGATACGATTCATCACTTCAGGGCCATTGCCAATCAGTGTAGCCCCTTTAACCGGTCGAGTTATCTTGCCGTTTTCAATCAAGTAGGCCTCATTACTCGAAAAAACAAATTTTCCGGAAGTAATATCAACCTGACCGCCACCAAAATTAACTGCGTAAATGCCTTTATCAACAGAAGCGATGATCTCCTGAGGATCGGACTCTCCGGGCAACATGTAGGTATTTGTCATCCGAGGCATAGGTAAATGCGCGTAGGATTCTCGTCGACCATTGCCTGTGCTTCGCATGCCCATCAGGCTGGCATTTTGCTTGTCCTGCATATACCCAGTGAGACGACCATTTTCAATCAAAACCGTGCGCTGAGTGGTGACACCTTCATCATCAACATTCAGCGATCCGCGACGATGCATCAAAGTGCCATCGTCAATGACCGTACACAGTGAAGACGCCACTTGTTGCCCCATTCTGCCCGAGAATGTTGATGTGCCTCGGCGATTAAAGTCGCCCTCTAGACCATGACCAACAGCTTCATGAAGCAGTACACCAGGCCAGCCAGAGCCGAGCACCACTGGCATCGTACCGGCTGGTGCCTCAACAGCATTAAGATTTACAAGTGCCTGTCTGACGGCTTCACGTGCATAGTTTTCGGCACAGTTCTGCGCCACAAAAAAACCGTAATCAAGGCGTCGACCACCACCAGCACTGCCACGCTCACGTCTACCTTTGTGTTCAACAATCACACTAACATTCATCCGGATGAGTGGGCGTATATCCGCTGCATAGGTTCCGTCAGAGGCTAAGACCAGCATAGTATCAATACCACCAGCCAAGGTGACGGTCACCTGTTTAACACGAGGATCAGCCATTCGCGCAATGGCATCGGCCTGTTTAAGTAAATCCAGTTTTTCTGCAGTGCTAAGAGAGCTTAAAGGATCGTTGTCGCTGTAGTAGCTGGTAGTAGGCTGTTGCCGTTTCCAGGCCTGACATTGAAGGTTTTGACCTTGTCTTGAAATAGCCCTGGCTGCTGATGCAGCATCGTTGAGTGCTGTTAACAACAGGTCATCAGAGTATGCGAAGCCGGTTTTCTCACCACTGCAGGCGCGAACACCTACGCCCTGATCAAGATGATAGCCACCATCTTTGATAATTCCGTCTTCAAGCACCCAGCTTTCCTGCCGTGATTGCTGAAAATAAAGATCAGCAAAATCGACACCTTTACCGAGAGTCAGAGATAGAGCGTTATGCAAATCCTGCTCTGACAGACCTGTTGGTGCAAACAGCTGCAACTCAGCTTGCTCAAGAATAGATGTTGTCATAGAGAGATGGCTACTGAACTCATAAAATGTCGATGATACCAGAAGCAGCGACGCGCGGGATGACCCGATCGTTGCTCAAGGAGGTGCATTTTCTGGTTGCGACCCGCTTTGTGATGGGGTCCGAGAAATTTTCAATTCCGGATCATCCCAAGGTCCTTTGAGATCGTAGCTGTAGCTAATCACATCGACAATGTCCCTGTCGAATAACCGTCCAGCAATCCTGTCAGCCAGAAAAATGGCCGTGCCCGCTGCCAGTCCGACCGGGCCTCCAGCGACCGCCCCAGCCAAGGGTAGCGTCGATGAAACACTGGGAGTGACCCTTACTTTTTGATTGTATGTTCGCGCAACCAAATCTACCGAACCAGTCACAGCGATGTTTGCACTATCACTGCGCATGATCAGATTATCTGTGGTGGCGATGCCTTCAGCAAACGTGAAGTCGCCGTTAATTCCCGAAAACCCCATGCCCTTGCCAAAAAAATCACTGAAATCCAGCAAAAACCTACGGGGCAAGGCAGCAAAACTCAACAAGCCAAAGACTCTACCCGCCGCGCCGGGCGCCACATCAAGCAGCCGCCCAGAACCAATATCTATCATCAGCGAGCCTTGCATAGTTCGTCGAGAAAAATCAAGCGGAGCACCCGGCCAAGTCAGGGTGACTTGCAATTCTGCTTGATCGGCCTCGATGGCTTGTTGATAGCCAAAACTGGCTAGCAAAGCTCGCAAGTCATTTGACTGTGTATCAAAACTCAACTGGGTCACATCACCCGTCGTCAGTTGCTGCCAACTACCAAGTGCGTTCAACGAATAGGCATCTGAAGTCAGGGTGAATTTTTCCAACTGCCACTGATCAGCCTCTCGCTCAGCCAACAAATGCATCTCACCCAGCGACATGTCGTTGATTTGAAAATCACGTATTTGCACAGTCATTGATGGCCACAAGGAACGCGATTTGGTGGGGCTTAACGATTCCACCTCCAGCGATAACTGCTGTTCATTGATCTCAGGCCAGCGCAGCAACAGGCGATCAAAATCCAAATTCAACGGAGCTCCCATCGCCAAACTATCAGGAATGATAACTTCTCCGCGCAGCTGCTCTGACCCAATGTTCAGTCTCCACTCATCCAAAGAACGCTCAAGCCGGAGATTCACTTGTTCAAACTTCTGCTGATGCAGGGCTAGTGTGTCTAGCTGCAAATCAATCTGATCAGGGAAGTAAGCTGTTTCTGGCGCCTTGACATCGGCAAACAGCTCAAACCAATCAAGCCATTGATTTATGTCTAGTATGGCCAGCTGTCCCGAGATCAAAAAGCCATTCGTTGCCTCTGTTGCTTCAGTTACTTCGCCACCACCTAATTCCATCCGACCAGACAGCCTCTGATCTTCAATGCGCCAATGGGCATCTATCAATTTATCAAGATTGAGATTCATACGCGTGCCGCGACTGGTTTGGCGCGTGGAAATCCGAAGCAGACGTGCTTCGTCAACTGGCTTGTTGAAGGGGTCTGGCATGTTGATCTGCATGCCTTCAAGATTTGATGAAATCTCGAGGTCAACACTGAATTTACCCGTCGACAACTCTCGAATGCCTAACTCAACCTTATAATCAAAATAGCCATCAAAAATGCCCGACGGAATTGCATCCAGCTTATTCATCACAGTATCCGGACCCAGGCGACCTTTGGCTACGACCTGCGTGTAATCATCACGCGTCCGAATATCGACCACTGCCAGATCTCCGAAAATAAGCGCTTTCAGTGAATCGCCCGAAACACCATCGTTATCAAAACTCAATCCACCTTCAATCTGATGTAGACCGACTTCCTGGTTATCGACTAAATTCAGTGATGTACCCGTTAGATCGAGATACCCTGTCACCAGGGTTTCATAGGGGTCAGCCAGTGGAACATCCAGGGTCAACGACAACTGACTGTGGCCTTGTGCAACAAATGCGTCGGCCACAGGCCCAAAACGGGATTTGAGTGGGCTTTCATTTAGAAAATTCAGCGCCTTGTCAATATCGCCCTCAACATCACCAGTGACTTTTAAGCGAGTGCTACCCACCACCACGTTTTCAATCAACACATTAACATCGATAAAATCCAGTCCGGCAATGGAACCCGATTGGCTAGACACTCGAATCTGATTGCCATTGCCTTTGATCTGACCGGATACTGACCTTAAGCTTGGCCAGTCGTTAGCGTAATTCAAGGTCGCATTTTCTATCTCAAGGTCAATGAGGAATACGCCGTTGTCATCATCAGCAAACGGAAATTGCGCTGGATTGCCCTGAACAACAACACTGCCCTCGGTAATGATGCCGTCAACGAATGCCGGAGCCGCCCATTCAAAAAAGCCTTTACCTACAATAGTTTCAGGAACATAATTCATCCATCGCTTGGCGTGAACATCTTGCAAAGTCACCGTCACGTCACTCACTAGCGATTCCTGACCTTGCCGCAGTGTGCCTATCACTTGCAGATTCAGATCATCATTCCACACATGCAGACGATCCACTGACAGCAACCAACCGTCATGATTGACTTGCCAGTTGAGTATGCCGCTTAAAGAATCAAGATAAACAGCCTGGGGCAGTAGTTCTTGAGGATATAGCGTCAGTAATTGGCTATTAAGTGTGAGCGACAGCTGTTCACCTTGCCAGTGCATATCAGCACTCAGGCCTGTTACGCCCGGCCAATCCTGCCAGGGTAAGAAGGCCACGTCCTTTATCGACATTGTCAGTGTTTCAAGACCATGTTCAGGATGAACACGCAGATTCAGCCCATGTATGTCGCCAGCAGGTCGCTGGTATTGCAACCAGTCTGGTATATCATCCAGCAGCAAGGCCAGCGCGGTCAGATCACTCAAACGTAAAAACTGACTGTCTGCGATGTACCAGCCGTATGGATCTTTATGAATACTAAATGAGTTTAGCGGCCAAGCCTCACCGGTCATCAGCAGATGAAGATTGTCGCCAGACACGGACCACTGTCGATCATCAAGCTGCCACGCAAGTTGGCCAGAAACACGCTCGATACGAACCGGATCCCCATGCTCTGCCAGTTGCTGACTGCTGACAACCGTCTGATTCAGTGAAAACTCGACATTGCCTTGATAATGTCCGTCGTTTTTTTCGGCGTTCAGCTGAAATGCACTCAGATAACCCGCTTGATCGAAATAAAGTGTTGGGTGATCGAATAAAAAGCGCAATGGATCCAGTTGCAAATAATCGCCGGTCAGGCTGAACTGCCAGTTGTCAGGCTGATTGTGTTCATCAAACGTCCACAGCGCTTGAAGTTGCAGTTGGCTGCCCATCTGAGACGGAGGTGTCAACCTAGCAGTCACTCCCCAGGCATCATCAGCATGCTCCAATTGCCCATGTTGAATGTGATAATCGCCATTCAGTGTTGTGTTTGATTGATCCACAAAACTTACGTTGATTCGTTCAAGCTGAAGTGAGTTGAACAATCTGAGCAATGAACTGACATCAACGCTTTCATCAGGGGCAGGTAGGTTTGGGCTCGCGATGAAAAACTCGCCTTGTGCGTTACGCCCAAGATTGAGATTGAGTCCAGATAGTGTGATGGAGTCGGCTACCAGTTCGCGAGCCCGCATGCTAGCCATAAGATCAATACTCACATGCAACTGCTCCACTTCCAGCCAGTTCGGAGCATTTTCAGCCTCTGCGACTTGCACGTTTGCAAGATACAATTTCGGAAACAGACCAAGCCAGTAGAGACCGGCATCGCCGATCAGAATCGGGTAACCCAAGTTGTCTCCCGCCCAGCGAGCGATCTCATCCTTGCGCTCTGCTACAGCATTGGATAACCAAACAGCAGACAGCAGTGTCACTAGACACAACAGAATGATAATTGCCAACCAGTAAAATGTGTGGCGGCCGGCAACATGCAAGGTTCGCTTCAAAATACTCATGGATCTACATCAGCACCACGTTGAACTGTTCCCGACCATATTGGCTATCACATTGAAAAAGGATCGGCTTGCCAATCAACTGTTCAAGCTCAGCCACCTTGGTAGAGTCCTCATCATTCAACCGGTCAATGACATCCTGAGAGGCCAGCACCATAAATTGCTTGGTTTCATATTGCTTGGACTCTCGAATAATCTCCCGAAAAATCTCGTAGCAGATGGTTTCGACATTTTTGGTGTAGCCTTTTCCATGACAACAGGGACAAGGCTCACACAGGATGTGTCCCAGACTTTCTCGGGTTCGCTTGCGTGTCATCTCCACTAGGCCCAGTTCGGAAACAGCACTGACTTGGTGTCGCGCCCGGTCCATTGACATGGCTTTTTCCAGCGTTCGTAGTACCTGCTCGCGGTGTGCCTGCTCATCCATGTCGATAAAGTCAATAATGATAATGCCGCCAAGATTGCGCACACGCAACTGTCTGGCAATCGCATGTGCCGCTTCGAGATTGGTTTTAAATATAGTTTCTTCCAGATTTTTGTGACCGACAAATCCACCCGTGTTTACGTCAACGGTTGTCATTGCTTCAGTTTGGTCGAATATGACATAGCCTCCCGATTTCAGAGTGACTTTGCGATCCAGTGCTTTTTGAATTTCATCCTCAACCGCGAATAAATCAAACAAGGGACGTTCGCCTCGATAGTGCTCAAGCAGACTGACACATTCAGGCATCAGGCTCTCAGCAAAACGCACAGCCGCCTGAAAGGTTTCGTCAGAATCAATGCGGATTCTTTCTATTTCTGGAGACAGCAGATCCCTGAGTGAACGCAGTGCCAGAGGTAAATCCTGGTATAGCGGTTCACCGCAATTGACGGCTGCCATTCGTTCGGTCAGTTTTGCCCAAAGGCGATGCAAAAACTGTAGATCCGCTTCGAGTTCAGTCTCAGCAACCCCCTCCGCAGCTGTCCGTACAATATAGCCAGCAGTATCCTCCGGCAACAGCGAGGTCAGGCATTGCTTGAGTCTCTCCCGCTCTTGTTCTGTATCGATTTTAAGTGAAACACCAATCCCCTCAGTTTCAGGCATGTAGACCAAATATCTGGAAGAAACCGACAACTGGGTTGTCAACCGCGCACCTTTGCTGCCCATCGGGTCCTTGATAACCTGTACCAGGAGCTCCTGACCTTCGCGAAGCAGGCTGGTGATGGGTGGTGTGACTGTTTGAGCTTCCTTGAGGTCGCCAGTCTGGCCTTTGGGCATGGAAATATCTGAGGCATGCAAAAAAGCAGCTCTCGACAAGCCAATTTCTACAAAAGCAGCCTGCATTCCAGGCAGCACACGACAGACCTTGCCTTTGTATATATTGCCTACCAGCCCACGATATTCGCTGCGCTCAATAAAAACTTCTTGCAAAACACCATTTTCGACCACGGCAGCGCGTGTCTCGCTGGGCGTCACATTAATCAGAATCTCACTGCTCACCGCTGTTTACCTGTGTTAGTAACTGCACTGTTTCAAATAGAGGCAAGCCCATAATACCCGAGTAACTACCGTTGATACGATGGATAAAAACAGCCGCTAGTCCCTGTACAGCATAGCCACCCGCCTTATCACGACCTTCACCGCTACTGACATACCAATCCATATCCTCTTGTGAAAGTGAGCTAAAGGTCACTTCATTCACCTGAAGCAGACACTGGTGCGCACAGGCATTTTTCACAGCCACTGCCGTCATCACTTGATGACTACGTCCAGACAGCATTGACAGCATTCGCCTGGCGTCTTCATCGGATTCGGGTTTGCCGATAACATGGCCATCAATCACCACTGAAGTGTCAGCCGCCAGCACAAGTCGATCTCCCAAACTGGCCTGCCAGCCGGCTTCTGCCTTCATTGATGCAACACGTTTCACGTAGGATTCAGCGGATTCCTTTACCTGGATCGACTCGTCCACAGACACTCGGAGTACCTGAAAGTCGACCTTGATCTGCCGCAGCAGATCACTGCGGCGTGGCGAGCTTGAAGCAAGATAAATAGGAGGCAGAATCATGCGCGATGATAGGGATGATTCTGTAGTACTGTCCAGGCACGATACAGTTGCTCTGCCAGCACAATTCGAACTAGGGGATGCGGCAGTGTCAGCGTAGACAGTGACCAGCTTTGATCTGCACGCTCTAAACACGCTTTTGACAAGCCATCAGGACCACCAATCACAAAACAAACATCCTTGCCTCCGGACAGCCATTGCTGCATTTGCTGGGCCAGCTGTTGAGTCGTCCATGGACGACCAGTGACTTCCAATGCCACCATGTGTTGCTGACCTGTCGCTGTCAAAATTCGCTGCCCTTCCTCACTCTTCCATTGTTCAGGCTGGCCTGTCTTACCGCGTCGAGCGGCTGGAATTTCAATGAGATGCAGAGGTATATCACGAGGTAGGCGCCGACTATACTCTTGTACACCATCGTTCACCCACCGAGGCATCTTACTGCCAACAGCGAGTATATTCAGTTTCATTCGCTGAACACTGATTCCGTTGATTGATCATCAGTCACAGACCAGAGTTTTTCGAGGTTGTACATCATTCGCGTCTGCGCTGTCATCACATGAGTAATCACATCGCCCAAATCGACCAGCGCCCATTCGCCCACCTCCTGACCTTCCACACCGAGTGGCTGCACGCCTGCCGCTTTGGCTTTCATGACAACTTCGTTAGCAAGGGCCTTGACTTGTCGAGTCGATTTGCCAGTGGCAATGATCATGAAATCGGTAAAGTCCGTCATGTTGGTTACATCAAGCACCTCAATGTTGTCAGCTTTGATTTCTTCAAGTGCCTCAATCACCAGCAATTTAAGTTGTTCAGCCTGCATGGGCTTCTCCGTAGTTTGATATGTACAAGTGTAACGCATAGGATAACGATCGTCTTTGACGTTCCGCGGCCGACCTTAAACTGACGACTCAGACGGATACAAGCCCAATTGCTCTATCAGACTGATCACCACCTCCGGCATCAAAAATCGTGCTGACCGCTGCTCAGCAAAACAGCGTCTGATTTGAGTCGCCGAGACGGCCATCTGCGTGACCGTCAAGGGCCATATTTTTCCTGCCGCACGTGATCGATCAGCGGCATTTGCAAGATGAGTGTGATACCAACTGTCCAGTTCATCAGGTAACCGGCCTGGCTGTTGGGGTCGTTGCATAACCACCAGATGTGCCAACGTCAATAATTCTGTCCAACGCGACCAGCTGTGAATACTTTGAAACGCATCACTACCCACCAGAAAAAACAAAGGGTTGTCAGGAAACTGTTCACGTAGACTGCGCAAAGTATCGACTGAATAAGAGGGACCGCTGCGATGCAACTCACGATCATCAACCACAAAACCTTGAAGGCCCTTGATGGCCAACTCCAGCATCTGATGTCTTTGTTTGGCCGAGGCTATCGGTTGCTGACGGTGTGGCGGTATCGAACTGGGAATCAGACGCATTTGCTCAAGATTGAGTTGTTGCATCACTTCTAGTGCCGGACGCAAATGACCAAAATGCACAGGGTCAAATGTTCCGCCCAGCACACCTATGGCGGGTGACTTAGCGTCGAATCTGTCCACTGCCTAGCACAATCCATTTTTGTGAGGTTAAACCCAACAAGCCAACCGGCCCTCGCGCGTGAATTTTGTCAGTGGAAATGCCAATTTCAGCACCCAGGCCGTATTCAAAACCATCGGCAAATCGAGTCGAGGCATTGACCATCACTGAACTGGAATCCACCTCCCGCAGGAAACGTTGCGCTTTGCTGTAATTTTCCGTGACAATGCTTTCGGTATGCGCAGAGCTATGTCGATCAATGTGCTCAAGCGCCTCATCCAGACCATTGACCACTCGAATTGACAAAGTCGGCGCTAGATATTCGGTATCCCAGTCGGCGTCTGTCGCGGCAACCACCTGAGGCAAAATGCTCCGTGTAGTTTCACAGCCACGTAGTTCAACCTGTTCAGTCGCATAGCGCGCCGCAATTTTTGGCAAAAACGCCTGAGCAATTGCCCTATCCACCAGCAGTGTCTCCATCGCATTACACACGCCATATCGATGACATTTAGCGTTAAAGGCGATTTCCTCAGCCATGAGCAAGTCGGCCTCGGCATCAATGAAGACATGACAAATGCCATCAAGATGTTTAATCACAGGCACTCGAGCTTCTTGGCTGACACGCTCGATCAGGCCCTTGCCGCCGCGGGGCACAATCACATCAACATATTCGGTCATGCGAACCAGCGCATCGACTGCCAGACGATCTGTGGTTTCAACAACCTGCACTGCGTTAGCAGGCAAGCCAGCCTTGAGCAAACCCACTTCAATACATTCGGCAATTGCTTGATTGGAATGGATAGCTTCACTTCCGCCTCGTAAAATAGTGGCATTGCCCGATTTCAGACACAACGCGGCTGCATCAACGGTCACATTGGGCCTCGATTCGTAGATGATGCCGACCACTCCCAAAGGCACACGCATCTGGCCTAGCTGAATGCCTGATGGACGATAGGTCATGTGACTGATCTCACCCACAGGATCGGGCAGTTTGGCAATCTGCTCAAGTCCTTCGGCCATCTGCTCGATACGCACATCCGTCAATTTGAGTCGGTCTAACATCGCCGCATCGAGGCCTTTTGCCTGACCAGCGTCGAGATCTTTGGCATTGTCTGCTTTTAGGCTGCTCGCAGCTGATCGAATCTGTGAGGCGATCTCAAGCAAGGCTATATTCTTATCACTAGTTGAGGCGCAAGCCAGTATCCGGGCAGCTTGTCTGGCCTGCTGACCCAGCGTCTGCATGTAATCAATGATGTTCAATGAAACCCTCCTCTAATCTCGGCGGCCGCAGTGTTGAGTTGTACACCGGCAATCTGCAGGCAAAGCGATTCCAGCAGTTGCCAAGCCGATATCGCAATACCTCCCTTGGCCGCTTGGTCAACCAGTGAGAGCTGCTGCAAAAACATCAGCCATTGTTCCGGTTGGTGACGCATCAGTGTCTGCCTTATTATCGCCTGACTTTTTTCCCATACCGGGGGTTTTTGACTGGCAAAAATCTGTTGTATTGGTCTACCCTGATTTAACTGAAGCGCCATATCAACACATCGCTGCACAGACCATGATACAGCCGAGAAGACACTGAGAACCTCCACACCCTCAGCCCGAAGAGTTCGAAGTGTTCTGGGTATTCTTTCGAAGTGCCCAGCGTAGATCTGGTCCATCAGGCCGAAGGCTTCAAAACGGGCACTATCAGCCACTGATGCCAACACTAACGCATCTTCAACGTATCCGCTGTCGGCCAGCAACGCCAGTTTGTCTATCTCTTGAGCTGCAGCAAATAAGTTGCCTTCAACTCGCTCGGCAATGACCGCTGAAATATCCGCATTAAGGGAAATACCTCGTTGTGCAGCGCGTTGCCTTATCCATGCAGGCAGACGATCCATTGTCACGGGCCAAATCATCACGGTTGCACCAATACGTTCCAGTTCTGAGTACCATTTAGCTTTCTGCTGGGCAGGTGCAATTTTGCCACTGACGATCAGTACGGTTGTGTCCTCAGCTGGATCACTAGCGAAACCTCTCAACAGCTCGCTGCCTTCTTTGCCGGGGCTACCTGACGGTAAACGAATTTCTAGTAACCGCTTAGAGGCAAACAAGGACATTGACTGAGATTGCCAAGGGATCTGTGTCCAGTCAAAACGGCCTTCAACATGCCATACCTGACGTTCGGCATCATGCTGGCGCAATGCTGCACGCACAACATCCGCAGTCTCCTCAACTAACAGGGGCTCATCACCATGAATCAGATAAACCGGAAGGATTAGTTGTCGCAGCTGTTGCGCAAGTTGCTCAGGTTTAAGTCGCATCTGCAGTGCTTATCACAACACCGACAGACGCCGCAGAATGCTCTGAACCAGCTGTTGATTCATCTGAGCTTCCAGCACTCGTTGCTCTTCATCAATGCCGATAACTTCATCCGGGTCAAACTGCAGCTCACGACGTGAATCAAAACGTTCGGCGTCAATCAGCATGGTCGAATTGGCATCAACCAACTGAATCACAATGTGTCGTTCCAATTCGTATTCATTGACCTTGCCGCTAGCAGACACAGACAATACCCGCCGTTCAAAATTGCTTTCAACGATAGACAAAACCGCGGCCCCTTCCTGATAACGATCAACGACCGTAAAGCCATTACGCGTCAATGAACGTCGCAGTTCCAGACCCAGATCCCGCTGCAGATTGACGCCTTGAACATATATCAACTCGAGCTCGTCAGGTATTTCGCCCGAGCCGAACATGACAGCCGATCCTCTGAGCTGAAAGCCACAGGCCGTCATTGCTAGGATACTTATCAACAGCACTAACCTTGAAATCAGTAGTTTCATAAATCGATTCTCATCACAGATGCAATTGTCAGCCAACGACGATATTCAACAGACGCCCCGGGACCAGGATGACCTTACGAACGGTTTTGTCCTCGATGAAGCGTTGAACATTCTCTTCAGCATAAGCTACTGCCTCAATGGTTGCCTGATCAGCATCGTCCGCAACACTTATTTTGGCTCTTAGCTTACCATTGACCTGTATCATCAACTCAACTTTATCCTGCTTGATCGCCGCATGATCTATCTCAGGCCAGCTGGCATCGACCACCGCTGTGGCATTACCTAAAGCCCGCCAAAGTTCATGACTAATATGAGGTGTGATAGGCGCCAACATCAACACGACCAATTCCAGCACTTCACCAATCACCGCATGATCTACAGCGGTCTCATTCGGCTGCTTGGATAGCGTATTCATCAGCTCCATGATGGCCGCTATTGCTGTGTTGAATGTATGACGTCGCCCCAGATCATCTTGCACCTTGGCCAGCGTTTGGTGTGCATGACGGCGCAAGGTTTGCAGTGGCTCTGACAAGTCTGTTGTCGACAAACTAGTTTTGCCGCCCTTGGCCAAGTATTCCTGAACTGCTCGCCAGAGACGCTTCAAAAACCGATGCGCGCCGTCAACCGCCTGATCTGACCATTCAAGCGACATTTCAGGTGGCGCAGCAAACATCATAAACAAACGCGCAGTGTCGGCACCGTACTGATCAATCAATGCCTGAGGATCAACGGTATTGCCTTTCGACTTGGACATTTTGGCACCATCTTTCAGCACCATTCCCTGAGTCAGCAAATTTTTGAATGGCTCATCACCACTGACCAAACCTTCATCACGCATTAACTTGTGAAAAAATCTGGCATACAGCAAATGCAACACCGCGTGCTCAATGCCACCAATGTATTGATCGACAGGCAACCAGTAGTCTGCACGTTCATCTAGCATTGCCGAATGATTATCGGCACTCGTGAAACGCGCGTAGTACCACGATGACTCGAAGAATGTGTCAAAGGTATCTGTTTCTCTGCGTGCATCGCCACCACAAGCAGGACACTGGCACTGGTAAAACTCGGCCATCTGATTGAGAGGCGAACCACTCCCATCAACCACGACATCTTCCGGCAGCACGACCGGCAAGTCTTGTTCCGGCACTGGCACAGCGCCACAGTCAGGGCAGTATATGATAGGTATAGGTGTGCCCCAGTAGCGCTGCCTAGAAACGCCCCAGTCTCTCAGGCGGAAATTGACCTGTTTTTCACCTTTGTTATTTTTCTGCAAAAACGCAGCGATTGCTTCGAAGGCTTGGTCAAAGTTCAAGCCATCAAACGGACCAGAATGAATAAGCGTGCCTTTGGCTGTGTAAGCACTTTGGTTGATCTCCACATTCGTTCCGTCATGGGCAGCAATCACCTGCTTAACGGGTAACTGATATTTCTGAGCAAACTCAAAGTCTCGCTGATCATGCGCAGGAACAGACATCACCGCACCAGTGCCATAGCCCGTTAATACAAAGTTAGCCACCCACACTGGAATAGCTTCGCCAGTCACTGGATGAATCGCTGACAGGCCGGTCGGCATACCCAATTTTTCAGCAGATTCCAGCACTGCTTCAGATGTGCCTATTTTTTTACACTGATCGATAAACTCCGCCAATGCAGTGTTTGTTTCAGCCGTCTGCAACGCCAGTGGATGCTCTGCCGCGATGGCAAGATAAGTCACCCCCATCAAGGTATCCGGCCTTGTGGTATATACCTTAAGCGGTGCACCACCCGCTTCAATATCAAAGCTGATTTGTAAGCCCTCAGAGCGTCCAATCCAGTTGGCTTGCATGGTTTTTACCTGCTCAGGCCAGCCTTCAAGTTGCCGAAGGTCTTCGAGCAGATCCTCGGCGTAGTCGGTGATCTTCATGAACCATTGGGGGATTTCGCGCCGCTCCACCAGTGCACCAGAACGCCAACCACGACCATCTATAACTTGTTCATTGGCTAGGACAGTCTGATCAACTGGATCCCAGTTAACGGCCGCCGTTTTGTTATAGACCAAGCCTTTTTTGAACAAGCGCACAAACAGCCATTGCTCCCAGCGGTAATACTCTGCATTACAGGTGGCTATTTCACGATTCCAGTCATAGGCCAATCCTAGACGTTGCAGCTGACCACGCATGTAGTCAATGTTACTGTGAGTCCATGCCGCCGGTGCTACCTTGTTTTTGATAGCCGCGTTTTCAGCAGGCAGACCAAATGCATCCCAGCCCATCGGCTGCAGTACATTTTTGCCTTGCATACGCTGAAAACGGGAAATGACATCCCCAATGGTGTAATTGCGGACATGGCCCATGTGGAGCTGGCCGCTGGGATATGGAAACATCGAAAGGCAATAATACTTTTCACGGCTGTTGTCTTCGACGGCCTCAAAGCTGTTGTGCTGTTGCCACCACTGCTGGGCTGCGTTTTCTACCTGTTCTGGATGATATTCAGCGTGCATGATTCTCTGTGCGGTTACTGGATGAAAAGCAGACTAGGATACCCCAGCATCAGCAATGCTGAAAGCAGCGAATGGCTTGCTTAAGCAGCCTGGTTGTCAATATGTCAGTCTGAGCAAGTAATTTTTATACAAAAAAGGCAGCTGATGGCTGCCTTTTCGAGTTGTGACATCGTCCACTAGCCGACGCTGAAATCTTCGAGTCTTTTGCCGCGTTTAAGCTCTTCCACCAGCCAGAGTGGACGTTTTCCAAAACCTTTCCAGGTTTTGGATGGATCCTGTGGATGGCGATACTTGACGTCAGCAACAGCACGAGATTTACGCTGTGGCGTCATTGCAACACGCATATTTTTGGCTATGGCACTTAAGGCAACAGCAGGTGTAACTTTTTTGCTTTTGGCAAGCTGCCTGACAGCATCAGCAACGATTGCAACATCAGCATCCTTGCTGTTAAGTGTGGTCTGGTTTTTTGTTTTTAATTTTTTTATTTGTTTTTTTGACTGGTTAATCAGGCTCTGCAGTTCTTGCTCAGAAAGACTTTTTAAATCAATTTGTGATAAGTCAGCCATTTTAAAAATTCCTCAA
>SKGV01000122.1 GCA_007117275.1 Methylophaga sp. | reverse complement strand
GACAGCCTCTGTTGCTGAAGTGCTTTAACTAGACCAACGCTGATGCGAGTTTTACCCACTTCAGTATCCGTACCGGTAACAAACACTCCGCTTAGTTTTTTCATCGTCTGCTTATCGTTTCCACGGGAATCAATACCTCGGCACCGGCTAACGTCGAACGCCCCTGCGTTTCGCCTGCAAAAGCATGTCCATAGATGACCTCGTAACTGGCCGGTAACTGACCGTTGATTCGAAACTGTTCACATTCAGCAATAACTTGCTGTAATCGCTGCTTACCGGTGAGGCTTTTGCGTCGTCCCGGATTAATATTATGGGCGCCAAGTAATTTCAGATCTCGCATCATCTGCATGGCACTGGGATAGCCAAGTTGTTGGTACTCAACATCCAACACAATATCGTTAAAGCCCACCGCTGACATAGCGCTGCCGACATCATGCATATCCAAAAACACATTGATATGCGGGTATTCATCCACCGCGGCCCAAGCCGTGCGTAACTCTTTTAGGGTATCGGGACCCAGTGTGGTGAAGCTGAGCAAACCTTCGGGTTTGAGTACTCGTCTGAGTTCAGCAAACACGCTTGCCACATCGCACCATTGCAATGCCAAATTGGCAAATATCAGATCCACCGACTGATCAGACAAGGGCAGACGCTCGGCATCCGCACCGATAAATAACGGACGCGCAGCCCCAGGCCACCAGCGTTTAAAGCCAAGATGACTCTGCCAATTATGTCGAGCCTTGATGAGCATGGCAGGGGCGATATCCGCCGCCAACAGTCGTGCATCGGGATATCGCTGCTGCAGCAAGCTCAGGTTTCTGCCAGTACCACATCCAAGGTCGAGTATTGTGTGAGGTTGAAGCGTGACCAGAGACAAACGATCCAGCAATTCATCCGCGGTTTGTCTCTGTAACACTGCCACATCGTCATAGTCCTGAGCTGCAGCTGCAAATGACTTGGCGACATCTGATTTCAATGGTCTCTGACTATTTGTCATGACAAAACTGCTCTATTAACCGCAGGCACTCTGCACGATGCGATACAAATGGCACATGACCTGCGCCCTCTATCTCATGCACACAAGCCGCCGGGCTTAATGCTTCTATCTGATACTTGACAGTGATTGGAATGAGACTGTCGCGACTACCGAGAATCCACTGCACGGGACAGGCTAATTCCCGCACGGCTGGGCGCATGTTTTCATTTAACAACATCGCTAAGCCCTCTCTCAAGGCCTCCGTATCTGGGGTGGGTCCTGCTGCAAGATGCTGAGCAATCTGCCGAATCAGTTGTCGCGCATGCATGGCGCCCTTGCCCTGAATCAGCAAAAATTGCTGTAGCGTCGCCGACACATCATCATCCAGCCGCTTGGCAAAGGACTGAAATACCTCGGCAGGCACTGCCGCCAGCCAGTCCTTTGTCTGCACAAACTGGGGTGTCGCCGCCATTAATATGAGTCGTTGCACATGGTGCGGATAACGCTGTGCCAGCCGCAGAGCAATCAAGCCACCCATCGACCAGCCCAGCCAGTTGGCCGGAAAACTCAAGCGCTCCGCTAGTGTTTCCACCACATTATCAAGCTGCAGATCGTTTGGCCGCCAGTGGCTCTGTCCGTGTCCAGGCAAGTCAACCAAGTGCACTGTGAACTGCTGCTGCAAAGATTCAATTAAAGGCATCCAAATGCCACTGTGCATACTCCAGCCATGCACTAATACCAAATCTGGCCCATGACCAAGTGACTCAATGTGCACAGGCGTGGTCCAATGCCGACAACAGTCGCTCAACATGTTCAGGCTCATGCAGCGCAGAAAAAGTGATGCGCAAACGAGCAGATCCGGCCGGAACTGTTGGTGGCCGAATCACCCCGACAAGAATGCCCTGCTGTTCCAACGATTGCCCGACTGCCATTGCCTGATGCTCATCGTGCATCAGCACCGGTTGAATTGCCGTTGGTGAATCCATTAATGGCAAACCCAAGTGTATGGCCCCGCGCCGGAATTGTGCAATCAAGGCCTGAAGCTTTTCTCGTCGCCATGATTCAACTTGCAGCAAGCGCAAACTCACCGATGTCGCTGCAGCAATAGCCGCTGGCTGGGCAGTGGTGTAGATATAACTTCGTGCATGTTGTCTGAGCGTTTCAATGACCACCTCATCGGCGGCCACAAAGGCCCCTGCTGTTCCAAACGCCTTGCCAAACGTCCCGACAATAATCGGGTAATTGTCAGCGGCTATCTGCCAGTGTTCAACACTGCCTCGACCTTGCGGACCCAACACGCCAATTCCATGTGCGTCATCAATCAACACCGCACTTCGATGCTGATTTGCCAAAGCCATAATCTCTGGCAAAGGCGCCAAATCGCCATCCATACTGAACACACCATCACTGACGATCAGCCGCTGCCCAACATCACGAGTCTGATCTAAGCGCCTTTGCAGTTGTTGCATATCATTGTGGGCATAGCGCCATTGTTTGGCCTCAGACAACCGTCCACCATCGAGTAACGACGCATGATTTAGCTTGTCCTGAATCACCACGTCATGACGCCCCATCAGCGCATCAATCACCCCCATATTGGCCATGTAGCCAGTTGAAAACAGCAATACTGCCTGTTGCTGACAAAACGCTGCCAGCTCTTGTTCTAACTGCTGATGGTGAACACTATGTCCCGTTAAAAGATGGGCAGCACCACTGCCCACCCCTTCTTTTGAGGCGACGTCGATAAACGCCGCCCGAACATCAGGGTGACTGGCAAGTCCGAGATAGTCGTTGCTGGTGAAAGATAAAAATGATTGTCCATCGACCACGACCTCGACCGATTGCTCACCCTGCCGTTGTCGGGTTTGCCGGTAAAGACCGGCCTTTCGACGTTGTTGCAGCGATTGTTGCAGCTGCGTGTGCCAGGGGAGCTGAGCCACCTGTGGTTCAGGCGGCAGAAGAGCAGTGCTGTTCACTTACTTTATTGACATCCAGTGGTGTGATGCCCAGGCGGGCAAACAACTGCTGATCGTGGTGTGTATCTGGATTGTCTGTGGTAAGCAGTTTCTCACCGTAAAAAATCGAGTTTGCCCCTGCCAAAAACGCCATGGCCTGTAATTCATCGCTCATATTTTCACGGCCAGCAGACAAGCGTACAAATGATTTTGGCATCATGATTCGAGCGACCGCAATGGTGCGGACAAACTCAAACGGATCCAGTACTTGAATGCCATCGAGTGGAGTGCCTTCAACTTGAACCAGCAAATTGATTGGCACACTTTCGGGGTGGCTTGGCAAGTTGGCCAGACTGGCAAGCAATCCAGCACGATCATGCCGACCCTCGCCCATGCCGACAATACCGCCACTGCAAACATGGATGCCCGCATCGCGAACATGGCTCAGGGTATCCAGACGATCCTGATAGGTGCGGGTGCTGATAATATCGCCGTAGAACTCAGGAGACGTGTCCAAATTATGGTTGTAATAATCAAGGCCAGCGTCTTTAAGTCGCTTGGCCTGATGCTGCTCCAGCATGCCGAGGGTGACACAGGTTTCAAGTCCCAGATCCTTGACGCCCTCAACCATCGCCACCACCCGTTCCAGGTCACGATCTTTCAGGTTTCGCCAGGCGGCGCCCATACAAAAACGACTGGCACCGCTTGCCTTGGCTTGGCTGGCAGATTCAAGCACTTTATCCAGCGGCATCAATGGCTCTGCTTTTACCGCTGATGGATGATGAGCGCTTTGTGGGCAATAACCACAGTCCTCGGCACAACCACCGGTTTTGATACTCAGCAAGGTACTGATTTGCACTGCATTTGCATCAAAATGCTGACGATGAATTGTTTGTGCACGAAATAACAAGTCATTAAAAGGCAAATCAAACAAGGCTTCGATTTCATCAAGCTGCCAATCGTGACGGATCGGCGCGTTTGTTTCTGCTATAGTCTGGGTCATAAAAGCTCTGCATCGGTTTTAATGGATTAAAGCATGATGGCCAAACACATACATTCCGACAGCGTTGTTCAGCAATTGGCACATCTTGTGTCCAGATTATACAACAAACTGCTGCCTGTTCCCTGTTTCCTCTGCGGTGTTGAGACCGCTGGTGGCCCGCTGTGTCCCGATTGTATGGCGGATCTGCCCGAAATTTCTCATCAGTGTCCACTGTGTGCAATTCCGCTGCAAAGCGACGTTATCTGCGGTGATTGTCTGAAAAAACCGCCGCCCCAACACAGAAGCATCAGCCTGTTTGTTTACCAAGATCCAATCGATAGATGCATCAGTGCATTCAAGTACCATCAACAACTGGCGTTTGCCTCGATGTTTGCAGATTTACTGGCAGAAAAAGTCCAGCATGACCATCCTTTCGCAACACTTATACCCGTGCCACTTCACCCCGCCAAGATCCGCAGCCGAGGCTTTAATCAATCACAGGAACTGGCTCGGCGGCTGTCCCGACATCTGTCGTTGCCACTCAATGCTCACTGTCTGGTGCGCAGTCGAAATACCCAAGCTCAAAGTCAATTATCAGCCAAGGCACGCCGGCACAATATTCGAAATGCATTCCGTTGCAACGGTTCTCCACCAGACAGCGTTATCCTGATTGATGATGTACTGACCAGTGGCTGTACAGTGAGGGAAGCTGCAACAACCTTGAAAAAAGCAGGTACGCAGCACATAGAAGTATGGACAGTTGCCCGTGCCATGAGCCATTATTGAGTCAGCGGATTAAGCGGCCTATATTCTATCTAACGGGTAGAAGGCAACTGGGTCAAATTGCATGTTAGCCACTGATGGTGCTGAGCTTGTCGCTACATCCTATGATGCGTAAGATCATCATCACCTAATCACTCATCCCGGAAGAGCATGGGGCCGTATCTGAAAGACTTCATGCATGCCTTTACGCATGCGCTGAAAAATCTACTGCCGATTAT